>NZ_JAYESN010000070.1:0-22932 GCF_034860625.1 Lamprobacter sp. | reverse complement strand
TCTTTACAGCAGATGTGACACATGTTCGACTTTACATAATATACATTATGCGCATACCCAGGGGCCGATCCGACGCCAGGTTACACCCATCGGCAACAGTCCGGTCGTCGAGGGAATTAGGCGTTTACCCGCGCTGCGTTCGGCGATCCGCAGACTGGGCGCCAACAGCGTGGAGTCATCTCGGGCAGTTGCGCCAAGCGCTGGCTTGATGGGGGGCGAACTTTACGCCGGATTTGATCCGGCTGTTGCGCGCTGCATCTAGCCCTTACGCAACCCCCGCTGCCGCCACAACAGATAGATCGCCGGGATCACGAACAGGCTCAGCAGCGGCGCGGTGATCATGCCGCCGACCATCGGCGCTGCAATACGGCGCATGACCTCGGAGCCGATGCCGCCGATCAGCATGATGGGCAACAGCCCAGCGAAGATGGTCGCCACCGTCATCGCCTTGGGCCGGATGCGCAGCACAGCGCCCTCCTCGATCGCGCCTTTGAGCTCATCAACGCTCGTCAGCCGGCCCTCCTTGCGCCATTGCTTCAGCGCATTGTCGAGATACACCAGCATCACCACACCGAACTCAGCAGCAACGCCGGCCAGGGCGATGAAACCGACCGCGACCGCCACCGAGAGGTTGTAGTCGAGCAGATAGATCAACCAGAAGCCGCCGACCAATGAGAACGGCAGCGACAACATGACCAATAACGCCTCGCCGCCGCTGCGGAAGGCCAGATAGAGCAGCAGGAAGATGATCGCCAGGGTCACCGGTACCACCTGATTCAGCCGCTCCCGCGCCCGCTCCATGTATTCGTACTGACCGGACCAGGCCAGCGAATAGCCGGGCGGCAGCGCGACATCCTCGGCCACCACCTGCTTGGCCTCCTCGATCCAACTGCCGAGATCGCGCCCGCGAATATCGACGAAGGTCCAGCCGTTCAGTCGCCCGTTCTCGCTCTTGAGCATCGGCGCGCCGTCGGTGATGACGACCTCGGCCACCTGCGCCAGCGGAATCTGGGCGCCGGTTGGGGTGACGATCGGCAGTTCGCGCAATTCCTGCACGCTGTCGCGCTGCTCGCGAGGGAAGCGCAGATTGACAGGGTAGCGCTCGAGACCCTCGACGGTTTGGGTCAGGTTCACCCCGCCGATGGCCGCCGCGACGACACGATTGATGTCGCTGACATTGAGTCCAACCCGCGCTGCCGCCAATCGATCAGGCCGGATCTCGACATAGCGGCCGCCGGCGACCCGCTCCGAGAACGCCGAAGCCGTGCCTTCCACCTGCAGCACCGCGCGCTCCACCGCTTGCCCGATGCGCTCGATCTCGGACAGATCCGGCCCGGCGATCTTGACCCCAACCGGCGTCTTGATGCCGGTCGCGAGCATATCGATGCGGGTCTTGATCGGCATCACCCAGGCGTTGGTCAGGCCCGGCAGATCGACGGTCGCATCCAGCTCCTCGATCAGCTTGTCGACCGTCATCCCCTCGCGCCACTCGGACTCCGGTTTGAGCTGAATCAGCGTCTCGATCATGGTCAAGGGTGCCGGATCGGTCGCGGTGTCGGCGCGCCCGATCTTGCCGAATACCCGCTCGACCTCGGGCAGTGTTGCGATCAGCCGATCGGTCTGCTGCAACAACTCCTGCGCCTTACCGATCGAGAGCCCGGGCAGCGTCGTCGGCATGTACATCAGATCACCTTCGTAGAGATCTGGCATGAACTCAGAGCCAAGCCGCGACAGCGGGATCAGGGTGCTGACCAGCACCAGCAAGGCCGCCAGCAGGGTCGTGTAGGGCCAGCGCAGCACCGCCCGCAGCAACGGCCGATAGAGCCAAATGAGCAAACGGTTGAGCGGATTGCGCATCTCGTTCGGGATGCGTCCGCGCACCAGATAACCCATCAGCACCGGCACCAGGGTCACCGCCAACCCGGCCGCCGCCGCCATCGCATAGGTCTTGGTAAAGGCCAGCGGCGCAAACAAGCGCCCCTCCTGCGCCTGCAGCGTAAACACCGGCAGGAAGCTCAGCGTAATGATCAGCAACGAGAAGAACAGCGCCGGGCCGACCTTGCCCGCCGCCTCGCCGATCACCTGCCAATGTTGCTCACCACGCGGGCGTTCGCCATGCTCCGCCTCGTAGCGCTCCAGATGCTTGTGCGCGTTCTCGATCATCACGATCGCCGCATCCACCATCGCCCCGATCGCGATCGCGATGCCGCCGAGCGACATGATGTTGGCGTTGATACCCTGCAGCTGCATGATGATGAACGCCACCAGGATGCCGAGCGGCAGACTGATGATCACCACCAACGATGAGCGCAAATGCAGCAAGAAGGCCACGCAGACCAGCGCAACGACGATAAACTCCTCGATGAGTTTGGTCTGCAGATTGTCGACCGCACCCAGAATCAGCTCTGAGCGATCATAGGTCTCGACGATCTCGACCCCCTCGGGCAGCCCCGCGCTCAGCTCATCGAGCCGTGCCTTCACCGCCTCAATGGTCGCCAACGCATTCTCGCCCGAGCGCATCACGATGATGCCGCCCGTGATCTCGCCCTCGCCGTCCAGATCCGCCACCACCCGACGCATCTCCGGGCCGATCTGCACCCGCGCGATATCGCGCAGCAGCACTGGCGTACCCTCCGGCGTGCTATGCACCGCGATCAGCTCGATATCCTCAAGCGAGGTCAGATAGCCGCGCGTGCGCACCATGTACTCCGCCTCGGCCAGCTCCAGCACCGAGCCGCCGACCTCGCGATTGGCGTTCTGCACCGCGTCCATCACCCGCTGCAGCGGGATGCCATAGGCGCGCAGTTTCTCCGGATCGACGACGATCTGGTACTGCCGCACCATGCCGCCGACCGTCGCCACCTCCGAGACACCCGGCACCGACTGCAATTCGAACTTCAAGAACCAGTTCTGCAGACTAGTCAGCTCCGCCAGATCATGCTGCCCGGTGCGATCCACCAGCGCATAGCTATAGACCCAGCCCACCCCAGTCGCATCCGGCCCAATGCGCGGCTGCACGCCATCCGGCAAGGCGGCCGCAGCCTGATTCAGATACTCCAGCACCCGCGCCCGCGCCCAATACAGATCAGTGCCGTCCTCGAAGATCACATAGACGAACGAATCACCAAAGAAGCTGAAGCCGCGCACGACCTTCGCGCCTGGCACCGACAGCATCGTCGTCGTGATTGGATAGGTCACCTGCTCCTCGACTACCCGCGGCGCCTGCCCCGGGAAGCTGGTCTTAATGATCACCTGCACATCGGACAGGTCTGGGATCGCATCCAAAGGCGTCTGCTTCACCGCCAGGAAGCCCCAACCGGTCAGTATCACCGCTGCCAGCAGCACCAGAAAACGATTCTGAATCGACCACAGGATGACGGACTTCATAGCACAGCCCCATGAGTCGGAAATGACCCATCCCGTCGAATGCCACTGCCACCATCAAGCACAACGCCGCCCGATGCAAAGCCAGCACCAACGCCCACAAGGGGCGGCCGGGTAGCGCCCGGCGGGGGTGTGCGCAGCAAGGATGCTGCGCTCAAGCCTCCAAGGACGGATTCACGGCGTCCCCCGCCGGGCGCTACCCGGTCGCCCAGACCGCCACGCTCAAGGCCCTGCTCCCCCGGCATTGACGGCAACACCAGCGCAAAAAGAAAACCAGAGCATCCAGAAACAGCAACCGCCTCGACAGCATCAATGGTGAGCATGCGACCCTCCCGCGGCCATCCCGCCATCAGCACCGCCATCCTCAGACGCACCCGATCCACCACCCTCGGACATCCGCCGAAAGCTCGCCTGCAGATTCGACTCCGAATCGATCAAGAACTGCCCAGATAGGACGATCTCATCACCCTCCTCCAACCCGGACAGAATCTCGACCTCCCCAGCCCGCTGCATCCCAGTGACCACATCCACCGGCTGGAACCGCCCATCCCCAAGCACTGTCACCACCGCCTCGCGCTCGCCGGTCACAATCAGCGCCTCAGCCGGAATCTTCAGCACCTCGCGCTTCGGCCCACCATAGATCACAACATTGGCAAACATATTCGGCTTCAACGCTAGATCCGGGTTCTCGAACACCAGCCGCACCCGCAGCGTTCGCGATACCGGATCTAGCTCTGGATAGAGATAATCGACCTCGCCCTCCCAAGTCCGCCCCGGCCGCGCCGGCACCCGCATCTCAGCCGACAGCCCCTCAGCCAGCCAATCGATCTGAGACTCGTAGATGTCGACCATCACCCAGACCTGACTCAGATCGGCAATGGTGAACATCTCGCTCGACTCGGTCACATACATCCCATCACGAGCCATCATCTGCGTGACGATGCCATCGATTGGCGCCCGGATCGGCACCCGATTGCGCGCCTCGCCACTGCGTTCGATCGCCGTGATCACATCATCCGGCACATCGAGCAGCCGCAAGATATTGCGCGCCTTATCCGCACTGACCCGGCGCCGATCAGCGGCATTGCGATCCTGCGCCAGCAGAAAATCCACCTGCGCGTTCAGAATCGCCGGTGCATAAAGCTCGGCGAGTTCCTGCCCCGCCCGCACCGGCTCACCCTCGGCGCGCAGGCTCAGCGACTCGATCCAGCCCTGAGCCCGCGGATGCACATGCGCCAGCCGCGTCTCATCGTAGGCAACGCGCCCCAACGTCTCGATGTACTTCCAGAGCGTGCCACGCTCGACCGCTGCAGTGCGCACCCCAAGCGTCTGCACGACCGCCGGCGTCAAGGCCACCTCTGGATACTTGCCGGTCATCGGGTCCATCAGCTTTTTGACCAGATTCATGCCGCAGATCGGGCAAGTGCCCTCCTCGTCACGGATGATCTGCGGATGCATCGGGCAGACGTATTTCGGATCGAGGTGTTTCGCCGCATGCTCCAGCGGCGAATCATCGGCGGCTTCAGCGACTGACTCACTGGGGGTCTCCGACGCACTGGTGGTCTTGGTCTCGGCGCCAAGCTCAGGACCACAACCCGCAAGACAGATCGCGATGACCAGAGCGAAGAAAACGGCCCCTAGCGCGCGGCCCTCAGGCAGACGACAAAACAGGAAGGTCAACATCGGGGTCTCCAGTCAGGCAGTTTCGCCCGAAACCGCTTGCTCACTGAGCGGCCTAGGGGCTGGATGGACGACGGCCAGTGAGCACCGTCCACAGGGCTCTCTCCTGTTGTGGCATCCTAGCCGCCACAGATCAACTGCCCCGCCTGCCGTCAGCCGCGCATGCGCGGGCCTGCGCGACCGCTGAATTGCCAAAAAGGCCAGGACAGAATGACGATTTTGAGCCCGCTGCGATTGACCTTGACCGGTCTCACCTTCATCACCGCCGCCGTCACTCAAGGCTGTGGCCCCGGATCATCAGAGCCAGCGGCCGGCTTTGAGATGCCCCGCTTCGCCGATCCGGTGCTGGCCGAGGGGCGCTCGGTCTGGATGGGTACCTGCCGTGCCTGCCATCTACTAGGTGCTGCCAGCGCGCCAGCCGTGACTGATTATGCGAACTGGGAGCCACGCATCGCCAAAGGCCTGCAGACCCTCTTCAACGGTCCTATGCATGGCATCAAGGGCGAGGATGGCCAGTACAAGATGCCACCACGCGGCGGCAATGATCGCCTGACCGACCGACAGATCGAGGTAGCGGTTGAATACATGGTCGCCTCGGTCGAGTACCTGCACCAGCAAACATTGAGCCCCTAGCGGGTTGAACACCACGCCCTGGTGACGCCTGACCTTGACAACAGGTGGATGGTTAGACGACCGCAATGGGTCGCGGATCGCCTTCCGCCGGGGAATTAAGCCTGGGGTGTCGAGGGTGTCGGCTGATGCAAAAGCGCCGCCAGGGTATTGCGGCCAGAGCGTTCGGCAACGCGAAGCAGTCGCAGAAACACCAGCGCCGTCAGGAAGGCGTCGCCAGGCGCCGTGTGGCGACCGTGCGGCACGACCCCAAAGAAACGGCAGAGCCCATCCAGTGAGAGATCCTCAAGACCTGGCTCCGGGCCAAAGGCACCATCGTCCAGCAAGGCCAGCATCAGCTGGCCGGTGTCCAAATGACGATTCCGCAGCCGATCATCGGCATGGCGCGCCAGTGCAGCATCGATCATCGCCAGATCATGGCCAATATGGTGACCAACGATGACCCCATCGCTGAGATAGCGCAACAGCGCCGAGAGCGCTTCCGATTCGTCCAGTGCATGCTGCGTCTCGCTGCGCGTGATCCCGTGCACCAAGGTCGCCGCCGTATTGAAGCGCACCCGCAGCAGCACCTCGAGCCGATCACCGAGATCAAGCTCCCCCTCAGTCACCCCAATCGCACCGATGCTGACGATCCGGTGACGCTTTGGATCAAGCCCGGTGGTCTCGCAGTCGAGCACGCAGAAGCGCACTTGCTTCAGCCCATCATCATCGCTCCAGCTCTGCTTGAAGGCAGCACGGTAGTCGGCAAGCAGGGGCTCGAGGGCTGCCTTTTCAGGCCTCTCAAGCCCCCTCATCGGCGTCGCTCCGCGCCGTAACGCTTGCCCATGTACTCCATCAGCTGAAGCACGGTCCGAAAGCCGGCCTTGAGCAGATTTTGCTCGAGCCGCGTCAAGGTGGTCGGCTCGACCTGACTGCCATCACAATGCCCGCAGAACCCTGCGCGTGTGCGATAGAACAGCGCATTGCGGAAGGCAGCGATCGTCTCATTGATCAGTGCTGCCGCATCCGCATCATCAGGCGTCAGCGCCTGTAGACGTTCGAGCGTGCCGACGGGATGATCGATGCCGGCATCAAGCGCCAACGCCCGCGCCAGATCAGCCACGGGCTGCAAGGCAGCGCGTTGCAGGTCTAGGGTTTCCGTGTAACGCCCATCGTCATCAATCACCAAGCCGCGAAAGAAGGTCAGCGGCGGTAGATTGGCCATGGAATCCGCCACCAGCAGGGGCACGAAGCCGGTGGTTTGATCCTTTTCGCTGTGGATGTGCTGCTGCAAACGGGTCACCAGGGTACAGTCGCCATGCACCGGGCGCAGATCGAAAAACGAGGTCGCACGGTAGACACAGCTCTCAATCGGCTCATGAATCCAATGGCTGAAGCCGATCTCCCACTCGTTGATGGAGCGGCAGGCACTGGGATGGCCGGAGACAATGCCTTTTGCGGTACTGACAAAACCGCAGGCGGCCAAGGCCGAGCTGACCCGACGCCCAAGCTCGAGGAAATAGCTGCGTGCGATGCGTCGCTGGTCGGGCTCGGGCTCGTCGTAGATCAGTCCGTGGTCGAGGTCGTAGAGGGTTGTCAGCTCGCCGCGGCCGGCCGAGCCGAAGAACACCCAGCAGTGCTTAAGATCCGGTATCGCATGGCCTTCGGTAAGCAAGGCACCTTCCACCAGGACCACCACCCGACGCAGCACGGCGGCATAGAGCGCGGTCGCCATCGGCGCTAACCAGCGCAAGGCCTCGGCATCGGTGAGACCGCTGGCCAGGAAGGCCTGTCCCTGAGCCAAGAGGCGAGACAGCTCATAGATGCCACCCGCACGCGACATATCCTCAACGATGGCGAGCGGCGCCGCGGCTTCGATCCGCGTCAGATCACGCCGCGCCAGCACCGAGCACACCTGGCCCTGATGCGAGCCATCCTCGGTCAGCACCAGATGCTCGGCCTGGAGTTCGAGCATCCGGGTCAGATAGGCCCCAGCGGGCAAGCCAAGCCTCAGCGTATCCATGACCGGTGCCATCAGCTGCATCGCCGGGGCGTCGAGCGGCAGTTCACCGCTCGCGACCCGGTCGCTGAGCGCGCGTGTTGAGATCAGCCCCCGTGGCACGCCCTGCGCATCCAGGACCACCGCCGCCGCACCGGGCGGTTGATCAGCCAAGCTCGCGGCCACGGCACGCACCGGAGTCTCGAGCCCACAGGTGACCGCTGGCGGCAATGTTTCGACCCGTTTCGCCATCCAATCCACCGGTCGGCGACCCATGCGGAGCTCATCGGAGCGCGCGGTATCGCCCTCGAGTCCCGGCGGCGCGATCGCCACCGTGAAATAGGCAGCCAGGTAATGACTGGCGCGCGGATGCCGCTTGATCTGCTCCCAAAGCAGCGTGGCGGGTAACGCATAGAGGATGACTTCGGTCTCAGTCCGCGCGGTGTAGGTATGCTCGGAGATACCGAGATAGCGACCAACGCCCAGTAGATCACCCTCACCGCGAACATCCCGCAGAATCTCCTTGGCGCCGCTCTCATCGTGGTCGACCAAGCGCACGACCCCCTGCTGGATCACATAGACATAGGGCCGGCGCTTCTGACCGCGCTCGAACACCAGCTCGCCGTCTTCATGAAAGAGGACGCGGCCGCCTTCGACCAGCTCGAGCAGCTCGGACTCGTCGAGATACTGGAAGGGTGGATGGCGGCGCAGGAAATCGGCGACGCGGTAAGCGATGCTAGCGGTCTTCACGGGCTCGCTGTGTGCAAAAGGTTGGCGCGGCGAAGGCGACCGCGAGCGGCATACTAGCCGAAGTCGGCGCGCAAGGTGCATTGACGCGGTTCACCAGCGTCAAACCCCAGGAGGGCCAAGCTCTGGCGTCATCACAGCAGCAGCATTGGCATCGCTGATCTCGGTGATCGCGGACTCGTCATCGGCCGCAACCGGTCCGGCTGTCAGCACGGGCGATGCATCCAGCTGCTCGACCCCCATCAGGGTGGTGATGCGCTGCAGTGAGGAGATCAGCAGACTCTGCTCCCACTCTTCAAGCGCCTGGAAACGCTGCACAAAGGCCTCCTGCAGCAACGGCGGCGAGCGCGCCATAATGGTGACCGCCTTCTCGGTAGCACGCACCATGACCCGACGCCGATCTTCTTGGCTTCGCTCGCGCACCACCAGCTCTCGGCTCTCCAGCCGGTTCAGGATATCCGTCACCGTCGCCTGGCTCAGGCTGACACGCTTCGCCACCGCGCCTACCGGCGCTTCATCCAGACTGATGATGGCCTTCAACACCAAGGCCTGTGGCGCAGTCAGCCCGTGACTGCGCTCCAACTGCCTGGAATGGAGCCCAACGGCCCGGATAACTCGCCGCAAGGCAACCAACACGTCATCACAGCGACTCTCCAGGGTCGTCATCGTCATCAATCCGCCAACATTCGCTCACAAAATAAATCTCAAGGGCACTCAATGTGCTGATGAGCACTAAGAAACAATTTCATATCAGTTGTTTAACGCATCGAGCAACCAGCATCTAGGCCAAAAATCCCATCACTGGCGTTCCAAAAGCTTCGGGCACAATGTATCATCAGACCCTCTTCGCCGTTCTTTCGGGCTGCCCTAACGCAGTACAGGACGGCAGCCTCTGCTCGCGACCCGATCTCGATGCCACGCCGTGCCTTGCAAGCGCGTGCGTCAGTTCCGCGTGTCGCGCAGCCCATCATTCGGGAGCCAGACCATGCAACAACAAATGACTCGACAAGATTACGGTGATGATCCGCTCGCCGTCCGCGACAGCGAAAAATACCAAGAAGAATACATCGAGACCTTCGTTGACAAGTGGGACGAGCTGATCGACTGGGACGGTCGCGCCAACGCCGAAGGCCAATTCTTTATCGAGCAACTGCGCGAGCGCGGTGCCAAAAAGGTCCTCGACGTCGCCACCGGCACCGGTTTCCACTCGGTTCAGCTCCTCGAGGCCGGATTTGAGGTCACCAGTGCCGACGGCAGCCCCGTGATGCTGGCCAAGGCGTTCGAGAATGCGCGCCGCCGAGGCCACATCCTGCGGACCATTCATGCCGACTGGCGCTGGCTGAATCAGAGCGTTCACGACCTCTACGACGCGGTGATCTGCCTCGGCAACTCCTTCACCCACCTGCACGAAGAGCTCGATCGGCGCAAGGCCTTGGCGGAATTCTATGCCACCCTGCGCCACGACGGCGTGCTGATCTTGGATCAGCGCAACTATGATGCCCTGCTCGACCATCAGGTGAAGCCGACGCACAACTATTACTACTGCGGCGACAGCGTGCGCGCTGAGCCCGAGCACGTCGATGAGTCACTCGCACGCTTCAAATACAGCTTCGGCGACGGCTCCAGCTTCCACCTGAACATGTACCCGCTGCGCAAGACCTATGTGCAACGGCTGATGCGAGAAGTGGGCTTCCAGCGGGTCGATACCTACGGCGACTTCCAAGAGACCTATCGCGAGGCCGAGCCGGATTTCTTCATCCATCTCGCCGAGAAGGCCTATCTTGGAGGCAACGGATGAGTCAACAGTATTCAGAGGCCGTCGAGACCGCCCGCGGTTACTACAACAGCGAGGATGCGGACAATTTCTATTTCCACGTCTGGGGCGGTGAAGACATCCACATCGGACTCTATGAGAGCGCCGACGAGCCCATTGCAACCGCCTCGGCAAGGACTGTCGAGCGCATCGCCGATCGCATCGCCACGCCACTGTCAGAGCCAGACGCGCGTGTCATCGACCTCGGTGCTGGCTATGGCGGCGCCGCGCGCCACCTCTCTAAGCGTTTCGGCTGCCAGGTTCTAGCGCTGAATCTCAGCGAGGCCGAGAACCAGCGTGATCGGCAGATGAATCAGGCGGCAGGTCTCGACCATTTGATCGAGGTCGTCGATGCGAGCTTCGAGGAGATTCCAGCCCCGGATGCCAGCTTCGACGTCGCCTGGTCACAGGATGCCATCCTCCACTCAGGCCATCGCGACAAGGTCATGGATGAGGTCGATCGGGTCTTGAAGCCCGGCGGCGAGTTGATCTTCACCGACCCGATGCAGGCCGACGACTGCCCCGAAGGGGTGCTACAGCCGATCTTTGACCGCATCCATCTGACGAGCCTCGGCTCCTTCGCCTTCTATCGCGCCCAGGCGAAGCGGCTCGGCTGGGAAGAAGTTGAGGTGGTTGATCTCACGGAGAACCTCATCACCCACTACGGACGGGTTGCCGACACCCTACGCGAGCAGCGCGATACCCTCAAAGGCAAGGTCTCGGATGACTACGTGGAGCGCATGCTGACCGGACTCGGCCACTGGGTCGAGGGCGGGCGCAATGGCTACCTGAGCTGGGGCATTATGCACTTCCGCAAGCCCGCCTGAACATGCGCAGCCGGATGAAGGAGAACCACAGATGTGTCTGTATCGATGTCCATCTGTGGTTCTGAGCCTGCCTAGCCGGCGTGCGCTTCCAACCCAGCAATGATCTTGTCCCTGATCGCATCGACGCCACCCACGCCAGCCACGCGTAGGTAGCTTGGCGCGCCCTCACCGCCCTTCTCGGCCCAAGCTGAGTAATAGGCGATCAGAGGCTCGGTCTGGTCGTGATAAACCTTGAGCCGTGCGCGCACGGTCTCCTCCTTGTCATCATCGCGTTGCACCAGTGCCTCGCCCGTCTCGTCGTCCTTGCCTTCTTCCTTGGGCGGGTGATATTCGATGTGATAGGTCCGCCCCGAGGCCGGGTGCACGCGGCGTCCGGCCATGCGTTTGACGATCTCCTCGTCCGGAACATCGATCTCGACCACAGCGTCGATCCGCACCCCCACCTCCTTCAAGGCATCGGCCTGGGCCAAGGTTCGCGGGAAACCATCGAACAGGAACCCGTTCTCGCAGTCTGGCTCGCTGATCCGCTCCTTAACCATGCCCATGATGATCTCATCAGAGACCAGACCTCCCTCGTCCATGATCTTCTTCGCCGCCAGCCCAAGCTCGGTGCCCGCATTAACGTGGGAGCGCAGCATGTCGCCAGTGGAGATCTGCGGAATGTTGAACTGTTTTTTGATGAAGCCCGCCTGAGTGCCTTTTCCAGCACCCGGCCCGCCAAGCAGGATGACGCGCATGAACTTTTGCCTCTCGTGGTGATCAGTCGACCAAGTAGGCTGCCACAGCGGCGGCGCCACGGCAATTGCGGCGCGCAATCACCGATGCCAGCAGCCTGTCTTCAGGCCGCACCCGCTGAGACGAGCGGCGGAAACCAAGTCTGCGCGATCTCTTCGTGGAGGTCACCGATACCCAACTGAAGCTCATCGACGAACTCATGCAGATCCTTTTGGCTAAAGCGCTCCGGCTCGGCCGCATCCAGCGCGCGCGACAGGCGCCCATTGACACGCAGACAGGCCTCGTTGCGTGGTAGACGCTCAAGACAGGTACGGCTGTGGTCGATGCACCAGCGCAGCGAGCGGGGAAATCTGGGGCTCTTGAAGATAAAGCCGAGCACCGGCCCGCGTTGGACCCGGATCTGTGTGCTACGGCGATACATCTGATAGGCGGTGAGGGATTTCAGTACGCTGACCCACTGAATGTTGTCATAGGGGCGCACCTCGTCGGCATCCGGTAGCAGGGCGGCCGAATGCACATCGGCGATTCGCGTGGTCATATCCGCACGCTCGATATAGCGGCCCAAGCTCAAGAACTCGTAGCCCTGATCGTGCAGCATGGTGCCATCCAGCAGGCCATTAATCAGTTGGCTATGGGTGATCAGGCCACGCAGGTAAGGATGGCGACCGTTCTTGGTCAGTCCTTTCTGCAATCCCTCGCGCGCATAGAGGGTCAGGCCATTGATTTGCTCCCAGGCCTCGCGCGGTACGAAGTCGCGGATGGTGCGGCAATTCTCGCGCGCCGCCTCGAGGGCCGAGAGAATCGAGCCTGGGTGGCGCTCATCCCCGAGCAGGAAACGCATCACCTGACGCTCACCGTAGTCTTTGTAATGCTCCTCGAACAGCTCGTGTGCACCGGTGATGTCGACCAGCGGCTTCCAACCGGGCGCGATGCCCTTCGGCAAGTCGAGCAGTAGGTTGGCGTTGACATTGACAATGCGGGCGGTATTCTCGGCGCGCTCGACATAGCGAGCGAGCCAGTAAAGATTCTCGGCGACGCGGGAGAGCATGGCGAATGTGGGTCTTGCTAACGAGGGATACTCTAGAACTCAGGAACGAACACGGGGCTCTGGATCAACCGCCGGAGGTTTGCGATTGCCGCTGACCGGCCTCGCCCTGGGCCTGCTCGTAGGTCTCGGTGGCAGCGTCCTCTGGCAAGATCCAGGTATCCTTGCTGCCGCCACCTTGCGAAGAGTTGACCACTAACGAGCCCTTGCGCAGCGCAACGCGGGTCAGTCCGCCCATGGTCACCTGTTGGCGATCCGCAGACAGGATAAAGGGGCGCAGATCGACGTGGCGCGGCTCCAAACGATCCTTGATCACCGTCGGCACCGTGGACAGCTTCAGGGTGGGCTGAGCGATATAGTTTCGTGGATCTTTCTTGATCGCCGCCGCCATCCGGTCGCGCTCGGCCTGGGTCGAGGCCGGCCCGACCAACATGCCGTAACCGCCCGATTCGTTGGCTGGCTTCACCACCAGCTCCGCCATGTGCTCGAGCACATACTGCAGCGCATCCGGCTCCATGCAGCGATAGGTCGGCACATTGGGCACGATCGGCTCTTGGTCCAGGTAATACTTGATGATCTCGGGGACGAAGGCGTAGACGACCTTATCGTCGGCAACGCCAGCGCCGGGGGCGTTGGCCATCGCGACATTGCCCGCCTTCCAGGCCCGCATCAGTCCGGCAACGCCAAGCGCCGAGTCCTCGCGAAAGGCCTCCGGGTCCAGAAAGAGATCGTCGACGCGGCGGTAGATCACATCCACCCGCGCTGGACCATCGACCGTACGCATATAGCAGCAATCGTCATCATCAACGAACAGATCGCGTCCCTCGACCAATTCCGCGCCCATCTGCTGCGCCAAGTAGGCATGCTCGAAGTAGGCCGAGTTATAGATACCGGGCGTCAATACCACGACCTCCGGGTACTCGGCCGGGCGCGGCGAGAGTGAGGCCAGGGTATCGAACAGCTGCGATGGGTAATCATCCACCGGCAATGGCGCATAGTGATCGAACAGCTCGGGGAAGACCCGCTTGGTCACCAGCCGATTCTCGAGCATGTAAGAGACGCCCGAAGGCACCCGAAGATTGTCCTCCAACACATAGAGCGTGCCATCAGCATCGCGCACCAGGTCGGAGCCACAGATGTGCGCCCAGATACCCAAGGGTGGGTCGATACCGACGCATTGCGGGCGAAAATTGACCGATTTCGCCAATACCTCCTTCGGAAAGACCTTATCTTTGACGATACGCTGATCATGATAGAGGTCGTCGATGAACAGGTTCAGCGCCTGGACGCGCTGCTTCAGCCCAAGCTCAACTTGGCGCCACTCCCGCTCCGGGATCACCCGCGGAATCACATCAAAGGGCCAGGCGCGATCAATCGCCCCGCCCTCCTCTGAATACACCGTGAAGGTGATCCCCATCTCCTTGATCGAGACCTCGGCGGCCAACTGGCGCGCCATCAGCTCGTCACCGCCGAGCGCCTCGATATCAGCGGCTAATGCCTCGACCTCGGGGCGCGGCTCGCCGCGTTCTGCGAGAAGCTCATCGTAAAAGCCATCGCAGTCGTAGTCAGACCAATCGATCTCCATGGGCGCCGTCGTCAACCTCACTACTGTTGCGCCGGGTACATCACCACGGCCGGGAGCCTGATTGTTACCCTTTCAGGCGACAGCGTCCAATGTTCAGGGCAGACTGATGCGTTGCATGATCCCGTCTTTCAGCTTCCAATGCTTGAGGCCAGCAGCGATATGCAGCAAGAGGACCGCCAGCAGCACCGCGCCGCCGATGCCGTGCATCAGGAATAACAGGCCGCCGAGCTCCTTGTTGGCCGGGTCAAGACCAGGCTGCGACCAGCCAAAGAACTGGATCGGAAAACCGCTGGTCGCGGTCGCGAGCCAGCCGCCAACCGGGATGCCGATCAGCAGCAGATACATCAACAGATGGGTCGTGGTACTGATGACGCGTTCAGGGCCAGTGAGCGGTGTCTGATACTCCGGCACCGGCGAGAACCGGAACAGCAGCAAGCGCAACACCACCAGGAAGAACAGCAGGATGCCAAAGCTCTTGTGAGCCATGTAGAAGGTATTGGTGAGCTCGTCCCCGAACAGCGCGTTGACGCCTTCGTAGCCAAGGCCCCAGAAGGTAAAGCCCATCGCCAACAGCCCGAAGATCAACAGGGCGATCAACCAGTGCAGCAACCGCTGCAAGAACGAGTAGCGTGTTTTTGCCATCAGAAGTCTCTCCTTCGTTCATCAAAGTGCCCATTCATTTACCACAAAATGCAACCAGCAACGCAAGGAGGCAGCGCAATCCTTGCCAGTCTCTTTGCTTCCGATTGGCTTCCAATCGCCGAGCAACGAGCCGCGACCGCGGTCAAGCCGATGCGGCTGGTCCATTGAGCGGAGCGCAGATCAAGCACTTAGCGTTTCTTCAACAATCCTGTGGATAACTCTGTGGGAAAGATAGGTGCAAGCCCGTCAAGCACCCGCCTTCTCTGCCCAGAGACAGATTGGTACATTTTTGACCAAGTCCGTAACCTATTGTTTTTCAAAGATGCAAGCCGAGGCACCTGGCAGGCTGAGACTCCCCGAGCAGGAGGCAGACAGCCCGGACGAACCCTGTGCACAACTGAGAGGGTCGAACGCGCAAACAGCCGAATTGTCAACTGCTTTCCGCCCATTCACCGACAGCAAAGGCATCCCCATTCCGGCCGAGCAGCCGCTGAGCAGGTCGTCGCAGGCTTGCGCGACCCGTTCAAACCGCTCAGGATAGCGGGCGCTGCGCGGCGAAGCCTGAGACACATCCGGCAAGCGTCGCGGGCCAACCTGGCTCTATCCGCCTCGCCGCCACTGCAGGAAGTCTCCAAGACCGGTATGACACCAGACGCGCTCAAACCCGTTCGCGACCACATCGCCTCGCGCATCATCGGCCAGCAGCGCTTCGTCGACAGCATGCTGGTCTGCCTGCTCAGCGACGGCCATCTGTTGGTCGAAGGCATGCCTGGCTTGGCCAAGACGACGGCGGTGAAGGCCCTCGCCGATGCCATCGAAGGCGATTTTCATCGCATCCAGTTCACGCCAGACCTGCTGCCCTCGGACCTGATCGGCACCGACATCTACCGCCACGAGAAGGGCGAGTTCGAGTTCCGCGAGGGACCGCTGTTCCACAATGTCTTGCTCGCCGATGAGGTCAACCGCGCGCCGGCCAAGGTGCAGTCCGCGCTGCTCGAAGCGATGGCCGAGCAACAAATCACCGTCGGCCAGCGCACCTATCCGCTGCCAGCGCTGTTCATGGTCCTGGCGACCCAGAATCCGGTCGAGCAAGAAGGCACCTATCACCTGCCCGAGGCGCAGCTCGACCGCTTTCTGATGCAGGCGGTGGTCACCTATCCAACCCGCGACGAGGAACTGCTGATCCTCGAGCTCGACGCCAATGAACAGCAGCGCAGCGAGGTGATTCCGCCCAAGCGACTCAGCCAACAAGAACTGTTCGCCATGCGGCGTGCGGCCTCGGCGATCTATCTCGACCCAAAACTGCTCAGCTATATCGTCGATCTGGTGCAGGCCACGCGCCAGCCGAAGCTCTATGACGATGCCCTCGCGCGCTGGTGCCGCTTCGGCGGGTCACCCCGCGCCAGCATCGCCTTGGCCCGTTGCGCCCGCGCCCGCGCCTGGCTCGATGGCGATGACTTCGTCGCCCCGCACCATATCCAGTTGATCGCCCCCGAGGTGTTGCGCCATCGCCTGCTGCTCACCTTCGAGGCCGAGGCCGAAGGCATCACCACCGATGAATTCATCAACCGACTGCTGAACCTGGTCGCCATCCCTTGATGGCAGGCGGCATCAGCACGTGAGTCTCTATCCTCGCCTCGACGACCTGCTCGAGCTCAGACACCAGGCCCACACCCTTGGCGTCTCCTCGCATCATCTGGTCAACTCGACCTTTGCCGGACTCTATGCCTCGGTGTTCCGTGGCGCCGGGGTCAACTTCGAGGAGGTGCGCGAATACCGCGAGGGCGACGACATCCGCTATATGGACTGGAAGGTCACCGCGCGCATCAATGAGCCGCATCTCAAGGTCTTTCGTGAGGAGCGCGAGCGCAGCGTGGTGCTCTGCGTCGATCGCGGCCCGCACATGGCCTTTGGTACCCGTGGCACCTTCAAGGGCGTGCAGGCGGCGCGGGCTGCGGCACTGATCGGCTGGGCCGCGAGCCGGCTGCAAGACCGGGTGGGCGGCATGGCGTTTGGCGATCCTCAGCAAGGTCTGCACCACTTCCGACCAGCGCGCGGCCGGCGCGCGCTCTGGCAACTGCTGCGCACCTTGACCCTGCCCGGATCGACCGCAAGCGCCTCGATCGACTGCCTCGCCGGGGCGCTGAAGCGCGCCTCCCGTGGTCTGCCAACGGGATCGTTGATCTTCGTCATCGCCGACCTTAACCGCGAGGCACGCAACCTCGAATCAGTACTTGGTAATCTCCGGCAGCGCAGCTCGGTGGTGTTGATCCCGGTTGATGACCCGGCGGACCAAGAGATCCCCGCGATGGGCAAGGTTAGCTTCCGCGGCACCGATGGTCGCCTGATCGAGATCGATACCGATGACCATCAAGCCCGAGCCGCCTACCGCGAGGCCTGGCAGCGCCGCCGCCGAACCTTATCCGCCTTGGCCAACCGTTTGAATATCATCCTGATGCCGATCCACACCGAGCAGGATATCCATACCAGCCTGATCAGCAGCCTGGAGCAGCGAGCACGCTCGCGCGCAGTCTAAGGGGCATGGCTCGTCACCATACAGCCATCGAACAGGAGCAACGCGATTGAATCCTGATCTGCCATCATTGGATCTGCAACCACTGCGCGACATCCACGACGCCCTCGGCAACCCTTGGTGGCCGCTGGCACCGGGCTGGTGGCTATTGCTTGCGCTGGTTGCCGGTATCGTGGCGCTGATCTGGCATTACCGTCGAGCGCGGCCGATCTTGCCTGCGATCCCATTGCTCCAGATCGGCGATTGGCGCTGGGACGCTCGTCGCCAACTGCACCGCCTGCGCCGCGCGCCGCGCGATGCAGCCTTGAAGACACGCCTTGCCGAGCTGTCCGAGCTGCTCAAGCGCATCGCCATGGCACGTCATGGACGCAGTACCTGTGCCGGCCTCCATGGCCAGGCCTGGCTCGACTGGCTCTGCGAGCAAGACCCGGATGGCTTCGACTGGCGTCAACAAGGCCAGCTCCTGATCCACGCACCCTACGCGCCGGATCTCCTCGGATCAGGGTCAGCCAGGAGACTAGAACGACAGCTAGAGCAGCTGATTGCCGCCACCGAGCGCTGGATTACGGCTCCGCGCAAGCAACCCAAGCGCCAAAATGAGGCCAGGCAAGGCCAGTCCGGCGAGCGCCCAATCAGCCAACCGGGCGGCGCTTTTGGCAAGCTCACCAAGGCGTATCAGAGGCTCGCCACGGCATGTCACCGGCGCAAACCGCCTGCAGAGACGGCCTGATGAACGCCTTTGCATTCGCCTGGCCCTGGTTTGGCCTGCTGCTGCCGCTCCCCTTCCTGCTGCCTTGGCTGCTCGCCAGGCTCTGGCCGCGCAATACGGACAGCGCTGCAGCGGCTCAGCCGCAGGTCGAAAGCCAACGCATCACGCTGCTCCACCCCCAGCTTGAGGCGCTCGAGAGCGCCTATCAGGTGCGGCGCCCCGGCCCTGACTTCGCCAGTGGCCTCAGCCGCCTGCTGCTCTACCTGCTCTGGGTCGCCTTGGTGCTCGCCTTGATGCGCCCGCAATGGCTGGTGCCGCACACCGAGGTCAGCACCCCCGGCTATGACCTCATGTTGGCCGTGGATGCCTCCCATTCGATGGACGCCCTCGACTTCAGCGATCGTGGCCAGCAGCTGAACCGGATGCAGGTGGTCAAGGGCGTGATGGGGCGTTTCATCGACGAGCGTGCTGGCGACCGGATCGGGCTGATCATCTTCGGCACCGAGGCCTTTGTGCTCTCGCCACTGACTATCGATCGCTATGCCGTCCGTCAGTTGCTCGACGGGGTCGTTCCAGGCATCGCTGGTGGCAGCACCGCGCTCGGCGATGCCATTGCGCTCGGCGTCAAGAAGCTGCGTCAGCGTCCGGAGGGCTCGCGCGTCATGCTCCTGATCGCCGATGGTGATAACACCGCGGGCAGTTTCCAGCCACTTGAGGCAGCCGGCCTCGCCCGCCTCGCCGGGATTCGCATCTACGTCATCGGGGTCGGCAGCAAGCAGGCGCGCATCCCGATCCTACACCAAGGCAAGATCGAATACTGGGACGACCTGACCATGGACGAGGAGACCTTGCAGCAGATCGCCGATATCACTGGCGGTGCCTATTTCCGCGCCACCAACAGGCTTGCGCTCGAGGAGATCTCCGAGCGTGTTGGCGAACTCGAAAAGACCGAGTCCGAGACCCGCAGGGTGTTCCTGCCCGAACCGCTCTATCGCTGGCCGCTTGGGGTCGCACTGCTCGCGTTGCTCCTGCTCGGTCTCTTCCCGGAGGGTCGGCGGCGTGGTCTGCGGAGGGCAAGCAATGCCTGACACCAGCTTCCACTTGAGTCAGCCGCAATGGTTCTTGGGGCTACTGGCCTTGCCGTTCGTGGCGCTCTGGCTCTGGCGTAGTGCGGCTAAGGCCGCGCGCGGCCCGATCCACCGCTACGCCGACGCGCACCTATTGCCGCATCTGTCCGGGGTCCGCGAGCTGAAGCGCAGCGAGCGCTGGGGCCAGTTCTTCAGCTGGTCCCTACTCTGGCTGCTGTTGCTCACCGCCATGGCTGGCCCACGCTGGGACTACAGCTCGGTTCGGCTCTTTCATCCAGGCAACAATCTGCTGATCCTGCTGGATATCTCAGGCTCCATGGATGCCACCGATACGGCCCCGAGCCGTCTCGGGCGGGCGCGTCAAGAGATCCAAGACCTGATACTGCAGAATCGCGAGCTGCGCCTCGGCCTGATCGCCTTCGCCTCGGTGCCGCACGTGATCTCGCCGGTGACTGAGGACAGCCGCACACTGCTGTTGGCCCTCCCGGCCTTGTCGACCGGGCTGACCCAACTGTCTGGCAGCAGACTGCATGGCGCGCTCGACCGGGCTGAACAACTGCTGGAGGCCTTGCCGGAAGACAGCGCCAAGTCGATGCTGCTGATCTCAGACGGCGACTTCGACGAGCCAGGGCTCGCTGACCGCGTCAGCGCGCTGGCCCAGCGCGGTATGCCACTGCATGTACTCGGTATTGGGACAACCGAAGGTGCCGATGTTCCTGGCGAACGCGGTCCCTTGCTGGCCCCGGATGGGAAGCCTGTGCAGACCCGGCTCGACGCGGACCAACTGCAGATGCTGGCCAATGCCGGCGGCGGTCTCTATCAGCTGGCCGACTATCGAGACGCCGATTCCCAGGCCATCCTCGAGGTGGCCTCGCAGAATCGGCTCCCAGCCAAGATCAGTAATGACCGGACCCGGGTCTGGCATGAACGCTTCTACATTCCGGTCGCTCTGCTCCTGCTGCTCTTGCTGCCGCGTTTTCGCAATTGGCTCGGACCCAAGCCCATGAGCAGCCAGCGCAGCGCAGGCGGCAGTCAAGACAGCGGGAGGCCGACGTGACCGCCTTAGACCGCAGGCTCGGCCTGCTCCCCCCGATCATGGCCGCCATGCTGATCCCAACCCTGGCTCAGGCCGCTTGGTTCAAGAACAGCGAGCAAGCGGCGGTGACAGACTATGAAAATGGCCGCTATGCGGCAGCGGCAGCCAGCTTCAGCGACCCCTTTCGGCGCGGAGTGGCGCTCTATCGCGCGGAACGCTTTGCCGAGGCGGAGGCGGCATTCGCCGAGCCGCAGCGTGACACGGTGCGTCTCGAGGCCGAGTACAACCTTGGCAACGCCCGTTTTGCGCAAGGCGATTTTGCCGGTGCCATTCATGCCTATGAGCAGGTGCTGAGCGTCGCGCCGCGGCACGACGATGCCCTCAACAACCTGGCCCTCGCCCGTGCGCGATTAGCCCGTCTTCAGCAAGAGGCCTTCGCCGAGGAGCAGCAGCCTGAGCCGGACGACGACCAAGAAGACAGCGAACAGACCACAGACAGCGACGAGACCCAAGACGCGAGCGATCAGGGCGCCGATCAGGAACAGGCGACGGATGAGTCCAAGCAACAGGCATCCGAACAGGATGAGGGGCAAGAGCAGTCTGAAGCACAGGACGGAGAGGAACCGCAACAAGGAGACCCTCAAGACCAGGGCGAGCAACAGCAGGCTGAGCAACAGCAGGCTGAGCAAGAGCAGGGCGAGCAGCAGCAGGGGGACCAGCAAGGAGAGCAGCAGGGCCAAGCACCCGGTGGCGGCGAACAGCAAGTTGATGCTGAGGATCAGTCATCCGATGCTGCATCGGATGATCAAGCGTCCGATGAACAGCAGAGCGGCCAGCGCAGCGATGATCAGCAGCAACAGCAAGAGGATGCTCAGGACGGCGAGCAGACTCAGCAGCAGGGCAATCAGCAGGATACCCAGCGCGAGACTGGAGAGTCAGGCAGCGATGACCCCCAAAGCGATGAGCAGGCGAGCGAGCAAAGGGATGACAGGCATCAAGATCACCAAGGCAGTCGCGAGTCTCTAGAGGAGGATCAAGCCTCAGCCAATGACCCCGTCCCTGTGGATGAAGACCGCGACGATCATTCTGCGGGCGATGATGAACCAAGCGACCCAGGACCCGACCAAAGGGATCGCGGTTCCGGTCAGGATCAGGATCAGGATCAGGATCAGGATCAGGATCAGGATCTTGAGCAGAATCAGCATCAGCAGCACCGCGAGCATCGCTCAAGCGGGGCTACTGATCGGCCAGAGGCTAGCGACAAGGCGGAAAGCGGCAACGCCGATCGGGCCAGCGCCGAGCCTGATCTGAGCGCCGCTGATCAGGCTGCGGAATCGGTCGATCGTTTCGATCAGCAGGGTGCCTTGCCCTGGCAGGCGCTGGACCCAGAACAGGGCATCAGCGATCAACCCTCGCTCGATGGCGAGGTTGCTCTCGGCTCCGGAACCGCGATGATCGAGCAACGGCTGCAGCAGGTGGAAGGCGATCCCACACGCTTGATGCGCAACCAATTCCGGCTTGAGGAAGCCAGGCGCCTGCGCGAAAGCGGTGGGCAACTGCGGGAGGCTCGTCCATGGTAGCGCTGCTCGGCCTCAGCATGCTCATCTTGGCGCTAGGCAGCGCAACCGCTGCAGACGGCCTGAAGCCGCAGCCTCTGCCCTGGAATCAGCCGCGACTTGCGCAACAAGGCTATCCGCAACAACCAGAGAGCCCATGGGCCTTTAGGCCCAGGCCACCGACCAACGCCCGTGGCGTCCCACCCTCATCAGCCGCCTCAGGCCAGCAGCCAGCAGCGCCAGGCTATCCGCAGACAGGCGCCTGGCAACAACGGCCAACGGGGTACCCGGGAGCAGGCGCGCCGAGCCACTACCCCGGCGCCGCCTATCCTGCGCAGCAGCCCGGTGGCTACCCAAGCAGCCCCGGCTATCAACCCTACCGGCCGGGCGCAATCGACCAACCAGCGCTCGAGGTCAGGCTGCTCGAGACGCAGCCTTACGTTCAGCAGCCGGTGCTGGTGCGGCTCGATGTGCTCAGCTCCGGCAATCTGGCGACGGCCTCGCCGGAGCTGGCGGGCTTCGATGCGGTTCTGCTCGAGGAGGTCTCCGGACCCACCACCAGCGTCCGCAGCAGCGGCCGGGGACGCCAGATCGTCAACAGCTACCTGCTGGCGGTGACCCCGCTGCGCGAGGGCTTGCTTGAGGTCGGCCCGTTCAAGATCTCTGGCACGCTTGCCGGTGGCCTGCCCTTCTCCGCGGTGGCCGCGGCTCCAAGCCGTCTCGAGGTGCGTCCTCTCGTCGGCTCGGTCCAACCTTGGCTCCCCTTGCAGGCGCTGCAGCTGACCAGGGAGCTCGACGAGTCCACACCGCTCGCCGAAGGCCGGCCAACCACCCTGACCTTGCGGATGCAGTCAACCGGCGGTACCGGTGCTCAGCTGCCCGACCTCGAGCCCATGCTCAGGTCCGATGACTTCCGCGCCTACCGTGAACAGACCATCGTCGAT
>NZ_JAYESN010000069.1:0-23826 GCF_034860625.1 Lamprobacter sp. | reverse complement strand
CGGCACAGAAGCGTTTCGTCTCCAGCATCGCCCGCCGCCTCGATCAGCTCGGCGCCCTGACCCGAGGGCAACGGCAGACGACCTCCCAAGGGCTGTTCACGGCCGCCGACAACCTCGAGAGTGTCTACGCCCAAGCGGCACTGACCAACCTGTTCCAGGATCTGCACAACGGCCGCACACCGCTGTCGTTCCAGGAGGTGACAGCGCAGATGGGACTCTCGTTGGTCGATGAGAACGGCGCCTTGGTCCAGGGCAAGATCCCCAATGTCCCGCAGTTCCTGAACCGGCTGCTGTCGCTGAAGACCGATACGCAGAACCAGGTCTTTGGGCTGTTCGAGAACCGCTTAGTCGAAGCGGTCGAATACGCCAAACAGCAGGGCATCTACGACGAGGGACTGCAGACGCTGCGCGCACAGAGCATCGTCAAGACGCGCGATGATCTGGTCTATACCCACAAGACCGGCGCCGTCACGCGCTATGTCGAGCTTGATGTGACCAACGCCATCGAATACCTGCAGTGGGATCAGGTCAAGGCGATCGCCGCCCGGCGTGACGCGACCGACGACAGCGTGAGCGGTTGGTACGTCTCCGCCTATGGCAAGCACAAGGGGCAGGTGTTCTACATGGCCGACCGTGGCACCCGGATCAATGGCGAGGGGCTCGAGACCCATCGCGGCGTGCTCTACGGCATTCGCAAAGGGGCACATCGTTACATCGACAATGCCCAGGAGATCGCCCGCGGCACCTCAGTGCGCACCGTTGGTGGCGTTGCGCGGGTTGTGCAGCTTGCCCAGCGCATCTCTATTGAACAGGCTGAGCGTCGATGGCAACAGGAGCTGGCCTCGGCACCGGCGACAGAGACGCGATCCAAGGGCATGCTCGTCGGCGCCATTCTGCCGATCTGGGACCGAGTGACCGGTAGCGAGACCATCTACCGCCTGCAGACCGATGCCGGCGAGCAGCTGCTCGGTCGACTGCTCGAAGGCCGGACCGCCCAACAGACCCTGAGGAACCTCGGCATTGGCGACACCAGTGTCTCGAAGCTCTCCTCACGCGAGCTGTTTGAGGCGGTGCAGGGCGGCCAAAAGGCGGTGCTCTCCAACGGTTGGGAGATCGTTCGTTCCAAGGTCAATTTCGAGCAGCGTCTCGAGGTTCGCCGTGGCGCGTCGTTCTCGGCTGCTGAGATCGGCATCCTCAAGGAACAGGGCGCCTTCGTCGAGCGCATCAATTGGACCCAGCGCGTGTTTCTTCCCGTCGGCGACGAGGGCTTGCCGGTCTTCGAGCGCATCACGGCATCGAAGCCGGTCGTCGAGCTGTTTGGTGAGCGTTCGCCTGTCGCCGCGTCGCTCGTTAACGGGACCAGCGCCATGACGCCAGAGCCAGATGCTGTCCACGAGATGGGGCCGCCACCGATGGCAACCGCGAGGGCACTCCAGAAGGAGGCCGTGGAGAGGGCTGGACCGGGCGCTGTCGCACCCTTACGAACGCAGCCCGCGAAGCGCGTCTTCGTACCGAAACCAAGGGTGCCTTACGATCAACAGATCTCAGCCAAGCTCATCGAGCAGCTCGAAGCCGGGACAGCCCCCTGGTTGAAGCATTGGGCGCCGGGGGCGGTCAATCTCCCTCACAACCCAGTGTCTGGAACCCAGTACCGAGGCGCAAATACCCTTTGGCTGCAGATGCAGGGCCGCAGTGATCCACGCTGGATGACCTACAAACAGGCGCAAAGCGTCGGTGCCCAGGTCCGTCATGGAGAGCGCGGCACGCCGATCCAGTTCTGGACGCTGACCGAGCGGATGCCGGTCAAGGACGCCAAGGGAAGCGCGATGCTCGATACCGAGGGCAATCCGGTTTACCGCATCCAGGCCCTCGACAAGCCCAAGCTGATCTCGGCGGTGGTCTTCAACGCCGAGCAGATCGACAGACTACCGCCCCTGCAGATGAAGGCCCCGGCTTGGGACCGCCACGAGCGCGCCGAAGCGGTGCTCAAGGCCTCCGGTGTGATGATCCGCAACGACCGGGTCGACAATGCCATCTACCGACCGGCAACGGACACGATCCACCTGCCCCCCAAGGATCAGTTTCAAAGCCCCGATGCCTTCTACGCCACGGCGTTGCATGTGCTTGCCCATGCGACCGGCCATCCCAGTCGCCTGAACCGAGACATCGCGCATCCCTTTGGTAGTGAGGGTTACGCCAAGGAAGAGCTACGCACCGAGATCGCCTCCCTGAAGATCGGTGATCGGCTCGGTATCGGTCACGATCCCGGCCAGCATGCGGCTTATATCCCGACCTGGATCAAGGTGCTGAAGAGCGACCCGAAAGAGATCCTCCGCGCGGCGCGGGATGCCGACAAGATCAGTGACTACTTGCTGGCCCATGAGAAGGAGCGCCTGTCAGCAAGCGTTGAGAAGCTCCCGCAAGTTGAGCGCACCGCTGCGCGAGAGGAGGCTGAGACCATGCCGACTAAGCGGCGCGTCCGAGCAGTTGGAAGTCGGGATCGGTGAGCTTCGTTGTGGATGAAGAACCGAGTAGCAAGGCGAAATCACGGCAAGAAACCTAACCATCACCTTCGAAGATCACTGGCGAGAGGTTTTCTCTGGCCTCGTTGGGCGGTGCAAGCCGTCAAGCTAATGTTTGTTTTGTGTTCCGAAAGAGCAGAAAATATAAAGCCATCGTACAGTTAAGGAACACGCGATCCGATGCCTGATCACCAAGCGTCCATTCTCGCCCTGGCCCGTGACCAACGCCTTATCCGTCCCGTTGATCTTGAAGCCAAGGGTTTGCCCCGGGTGTCCTTGACGCGACTGGTTCGGCAAGGCCGCCTAACCCGAGTCGGACGAGGACTCTATGCATTGCCGGACCGGCCCGTGT
Source organism: Lamprobacter sp. (assembly GCF_034860625.1). Classification (NCBI taxonomy): domain Bacteria; kingdom Pseudomonadati; phylum Pseudomonadota; class Gammaproteobacteria; order Chromatiales; family Chromatiaceae; genus Lamprobacter; species Lamprobacter sp. Next base: position 20,952 of record NZ_JAYESN010000069.1, on the reverse strand, counting down.
CAGAGCACTCGGCGTTGGCCGAGGTTGCGCGCAAGCATCCGAAGACCATTGTCTGTCTGCTATCGGCGCTGCGCTTCCACGAGCTGACAACCCAGGCGCCGTTCGAGGTTTGGTTGGGTATTCCGAGTAAGGCGCATCCGCCGAAGCTGGAGTATCCGACGCTACGCGTCGTGCGTTTTTCGGAAGCCGGTATGGCCGAGGGGATTGATGTGCACGAGATTGACGGTGTTCCTGTGCGGATCACGAACGTGGCCCGGACCGTGGCGGACTGTTTCAAGCACCGCAACAAGATTGGCCTCGATGTGGCCTTGGAGGCATTGAAGGAGACACTCGGGCAGGAGGGCGAGGGCGCCCGTCGCGCTAGCATCGATGATCTGTGGCATTACGCCCGGCTGGATCGGGTCGCGAACGTCATGCGTCCGTACCTGGAGAGTCTGGCGTGAGCGGAACCGACATCGGTGCATCGGTGCGTGCCCGCCTCCTTAACAAGGCCAAAGCCGAAGGGCAGGATTTCAATCTGATCTTGACCCGTTATGCACTGGAGCGGCTCCTGTATCGATTGGGCGTCTCAGTACACGCCGAGCGTTTCCTACTCAAGGGCGCACTGTTATTCGACCTCTGGTTCGATATTCCCCATCGTCCGACTCGCGATGCCGACCTGCTGGGATTCGGTCCTGCCGAGACCTCGATCCTCGAGACGATCTTCATGGAACTCTGCTCCATCTCAGGAGAACCTGACGACGGCATCCGCTTTCAGCCAGCGACCATTTCGGCCAGTGAGATTCGCAAAGAGGCTAGCTACGGTGGTATCCGCATCACCTTGATCGGGCTGCTCGCCGGTGCCCGATGCCCTGTGCAGATCGATGTCGGGTTTGGTGACGCCGTCACACCAGCGCCCGAGCTGGTCAACTATCCGACCCTGCTGCCGGAGCTGCCCGGACCGCGGTTGCGGGCCTATCCTCGCTACACCGTCGTTGCCGAGAAGCTGGAAGCGCTGACATCGCTCGGTATCGCCAACAGTCGCATGAAGGACTTCTTCGACCTCTGGGTGCTGGCATCCCATGCCGACTTTGACGGCGCCACCTTAGCCAGAGCGATTCGGGCCACGTTCGAGCGCCGAGGCACGCCGTTCCCTGCCAGTGTCCCTTTCGGTTTGTCCGAGGACTTCTCGACGGATGCCCAGAAGCAGATTCAGTGGCGCGCATTCCTTAAAAAGAATGCGCTAGAATCGATCGCATTGGACGCCGTGCTCTCCCGGCTTCGGGGGTTCCTGGAGTTGCCCCTGGATATCGCCCGATCAGGTGGTGCATGGTCAGCCTCTTGGCAATCCGGTGATGGTTGGAACTGAACGACGATCAGGAAAAGCTGTTTGCTTGATGGTTCCTAAAAGTTTTGTCAGCGAAGAAAACGTCCCTTCCGTGAGATGTGGTCGAAGGAGAACACATGCTCATTCGGCGCGTGATCGCATCGACCAACAAGGCGTCCGAAGAACTCAAGCCTTCCAGATGCAACGTGGATCGAGTCCTTCCCGTGTTCTGCGCAGATCGGGCAATCCGCCGTGTATCGAATGAGGTACAGGGTGTTGCGCTTGGCGCCGTTCTGCTTTCTTAGCTCCAGAAGGTAGTCGTTCCCGGACCAAGGCTGAAGCAGCATCGGCGCTAAGGCGACGCGATTCGCGACCAACCGTAGCTGCCAGGCGAACAGCGAGTAGAAGATGAGGGCCGTCAGTCCCCCGACGAGGCCCAATTTTAGGAATGCGATAGCGGTGGAACTCGCACCCATGGCCACGATCACGAGCCAGAACCAGACGATGGTGAGGACCAGCAACAGGAAAAGCGCGCTGAGGAAGACCTTACCGCCCCAGCCGCCCAGGTAGAGACCTCGGTCTGACATCCAGCGGACAAGCTGGTTGCCCGAGATGTCTTGGTGACGGTACTGCACCTGGGGGACTCGGAGCAGGTCGATGTCGGATGTGTTGTCGCTGGATTCTGTTCGGGCCTCGATGAGGAAACCGTACTTGGTGTATTTCCCCGATCCTCCGCCCGGGTCGCGATGTAGGGCGATCTCGACTAGGAGGCCTTCGGCCCTGAGGGCGTCCTTGATCGTCAGCTTCTGTCTCTTCCAGATTTCCTCCAGATTCGGCCAGTGCTCGTTCATTTTGGCCTTGGCGGTCTCCGGGTTGTCTGCCCAGCTATTCACTCCGGGGATCTTGGGCCACCGCCGGTGCAGTTCTTCACCGATATCGGTTGCACGGAATCCCCAATTCTCAGCAGCTAGGTCCGGTTTCAGGCGATCGGGCTCTACGGCCGCCAGCCCACAGAGCGCTTGGAGCATCTGGACCGCTCGAGATCGGTCCTTCCAGCCCGTTGCAATCTGCTCGATCGTTTGTGCCGCACGCGCCATGTCTTCTGGGTTTCCGACGGTTCCCAACCGGATGGATGTCTGTTTCCTGCTGTCCGGACTTGCCACCTTTGCCATCGGGTCATCAGTCAACGCAGCTTTGGTCGAGGAGGCATCAGTGGAAACCATCAATCTTCTTCAATCGTTTGGAGTTACATCAGACGGTCGGGTAGTGTCGGTCGAAGACGTCAGACGCGGCAAGGCGTGTGATTGCTGCTGTCCGGAGTGCGGCGAGGTGCTGATCGCGCGTCAGGGTGAGGTGCGTGCATGGCACTTTGCTCATGAAAGCGAGGGGGATTGCACCGGGGCTGCGGAGGGTGCCTTGCATCGGGCCGCGAAGCAACTGCTGATCGAGGCCGACGGGGTCTTGGTTCCCGCACTGGAGGCCAAGGCATCCCATCGACTGGATGATGGGCGACTCGGCGAGGCAACTGTGGTGAAGCCGGCCGAGTCATGGACGCTGACCAATTCCCGGGCAGAGGTCATGGTCGGCACCTACCGAATCGATGTCGTCGCTGCCAACAATGGACGGCCTATCCTCATCGAGGTTGCCGTCACCCATAAGGTCGATGGCACCAAGCGCTCAGCACTGTGCGCGCTTGGTGCACCCTGTTTCGAGATCTCGCTGGATGTGTTCCGTCATGAATCCTGGAGCTGGGAAGTCTTGCATCAGGAAGTCCTGCTTTGTCCTGGAAATCGACAGTGGATCTTTCACCCTGAGCAGTCAATGCTCGACGAGCAAGCTCGGTGCGAGGCCGTCGCCAAGGCGTTAGAGCAGCCTGTGCAGGCATCGGGAGCGCCAGAGCGTATCCGGCTCCGTGTCTTCGGGGTGCCCGTTCACCTTGTCGACCAGGGTTGGGGACTGTGTCTCTGGTGGCCCTACAACGAGCGGGTCAACCCCATGTTGAAGGCCGTCGCTAAGTCCTTTGGTGGTCGCTACAAAGGGGCGCCGTACCGTAACTGGGTCATCCCTGTAGGAGCCAAATCCGCGGTGCTCGAGCAGCTCGATGGCATCGGTGCGGTCCGGGAGACCTGAGCTTGCGTAGCGTTACCCCGCAGTCACGCTGGCGTACCCACGCTGAGCCCGGCGCCGAGCGATCTCGCCGATCTGCTCGACGCCGGCCTCGTAGGATGCAACACCGGTGCTGTGCATCCGGCCACGATTCGAGCCGATGCCGCCCCAGGCCGTGATCAGGGTCCAGTCGCCGAACAGATCCCGATTTGGTTCATTTTTCTGTGCCCTCGGTGTGGTAACCGCCTTGGCGCTGGCGTTTACTCGCCCAGCGTTGGGGCGTTTTTCGTAAGGGGCAGATAACCCGGTGAAATCTCCATGATCGCAGCATCACCGTGCGATTTGAGGTAAGAGCGGAGGATGCTCGACGTGCTCGATACCTCAGCGGAGTCTTAGTGACGCAAGAGCTGTAACTACTACATGTAGTTTGTTACAAAACTCCAGGCACAAGATATTGAAATTTCTCGTTGGCGTGCTAGTCTTTGTCGGAATTAGCACTCTACTCTTGTGACTGCTAATTCTTCGCGCTCCGCTCGTTTTGTGTAGCCACATAGGCTCGCGATCAGGCGCAGCCGCTTGGAGTTTCTTCGACTGCATCTAGGGGATGCCCGCTACGAACGCTTTACCCACCCCCTTAAGCGAAACTGCTGCGCCGAGCGCACTCGACGACCAGTCGTTGGCCGATTGGCTTTGTGCTCGTCAGCAAGCGAGACAGTGTGTGGTCTACCTGCACGCGGGATTTCTGGTTGCGGTATATGCCAAGAGCGACTCGGACACGGAGCTGCGACGCGCCGATCCGGACAAGAAATCTAAGACCGTTCTCAGACGGCTCGCTAAGGCAGGTTTGCTCTTCGAGCTTGAAATGAGGTTCGACATGCTCAGCACGGCGCGAGACATAGACCCTAACTGGAGTCCAGCGCAAGTGTCACCGGAGCATGTCGAGGCTCTCGTCAACGCACGATTGGAGCAGATGGGCAGGAAAGGACGTGGGGCTGCAATTTCCCAGGGTGTCGCGCTGAAGGTCTGGGCTGATGCCGGCGCTCGCTGCATGTTCGAAGGGTGCGCTGAGGACCTCTCGACGGTGAACCTCTACAACGATGCTGCCCGCATTGGGTACCTCGCGCACATCATCGCGTCGGACCCGAGAGGTCCGCGTGGCGACGTGAGGCGCTCACACGACCTCTCGAATCGTCCAGATAACATCATGCTGATGTGCGACGCCCATCATCGAACAATCGATAGTTTCGCCCCGGAGCGGTACTCCGCTGAACGGCTCTTCGCTATGCGGGAGGCGCATGTTCAACATGTGCGCTGGTGCTTGGAATCACTAAGTTATCCCCGCGTGGATGTCGGCACATTGTTTGCTGATTTGGCCAACGCACCGACCCGATTCGTTGACTCTGAGCTCAATGACGCGCTACTGGCGACCGGTCGTGCGATGACGCCTGGTGGCGTTGTGCATTATATCCGTCACGTTCAGAGGGACGACCGGCGGCGACCGAATTTCTGGGTCGAGTACCTCCACGAGCATGAGGAGGACATCCGTCGCTTACTGGCGAGCTTCAAGCGGCAGGAGTCTGCGTCTCCGCGGAAAATTGAGGTCGCGATTTTTCCGCTGCATCATATCGCCACATTGGTGCTGGCCGGCCGGATTATCGGCGAAGCCCATGCCGTCTATGTCTATCAATACCACCGCGAGCGCCGCACGTGGCAGTGGGAGGAAACCGCAACTCCTCAGCCCGAAGGGTTCTTTTCAGTGGATGGCCTGAGCAACACACGGGCGAGCGACGTCCTCATCAGCCTTGAGGTAACCGCGTACTTGGATGTACAGGCTCTACCAACACTTTTTCGTGAAAGTACCTCAAACGCCAGCATGCCGTGGGTGCGAATCCGTGCCGCATCTCCGAGCGCATCCTGCATTTGTCATCCCGACGATCTAGATCACTTCATGGCTGTTGCACGTCAGGCGATCAACCACGTCCAGGACGTGATGCGGGCAGAGCGCGTCCATCTCATCGCGATCAGCCCCGCGAGCACCGTGTTCTGCTTCGGCCAGATGCTGCAAGCCGGACACCATCCAGCCTATACGGTTTACGACCGTTCTGATCGCGAAAGCCCGTTTGCGCCAGCGTTTTCGATTACAGGAAATGCTGTCACTGCTCGTGCCGGTGAAGAGTCCTACTCTATCCAGCTCCGATAAGGAGGTCCAACTATGCCGACATCGAACGTTGATCTGGTCTTGAATGCTGAACAGCGCCGACGCGCCTACGTCACTGAAGCAGTGACGGCGCTTCGAAAAGGCGTTGATACAGCGGATTTTGCGGCGCTATCTCAGATCTACGGCCCGTGGTCGCAGGCACTGGAGCGGGTGAGCCGGCACATCACTGTTGCGCAGGAGGCCATCGACGCAGCAGCCAAACAGTATGCAGAGGTTGGGCACTGCCTGCTGCGCAATCTCCAATGGCAGGAGAATTCAATCGAGGTTTGCCCGCAGGGATCGGCTAGCACCCAGACGCTGATTCGTTACCCAGACCGAACGAAGTTTGATATCGATGCGGTTTGCCAGGTCGACATCTCAAGAGTCGATGCCAGTGACCCTGTCGGATTCTTTGAAGCTGTGGGAGACGCGTTGCGCGAATTCTCCCCAACAGCCAAGAAGCGTTGCTGGAATATCGCTTATCCTGGGGAGCGATTTTATTTGGAGTTTACGCCGTCGATTCCTTTGAATACGGTGTCTGATCAGGTCGTCAAAGCGATGGCGCCACGCTTCTTGCCTGCATATGGCTATGAGGAAACTGCACTTGCTGTTGTCGATATGCCAACGAAGCGTTGGAAGACATCGAATCCCAAAGGATTTACTCGGTGGGTCGACGAGACCGCTGCCCGGTCGCTGATTCGGTGCGAGACGCTTGAGTTCGCCTCGCAACGGCGCATCCGCGCTGGCGTCGAAGGTGTCCCAGAGCAAGAGGTAGAAATTACGGACACCCTGCGCACGGCCATTCGCCTTTTCAAACGTCATCGGGATATGTGTGTTCGCCGCGAGATCTTCGACGGCGAGTTCAAGCCCATTTCGGTTGTCATCGTGACTTTGTTGACCCGCTGCTACGCTGGGCTCGCAGCGGCAAATCGCAGTTATGCTCATCCGCTATTGTTGCTCGTGGAACTGGCGGAGTTGTTGCCGCATATGGTTGCGCTGGAGGGCGAGTACCGCGTCGATAATCCCACGGTGGACGGAGAGAATTTCGCCGAGCGCTGGAATGACGACAACGACAGTCGCTATCGCGCATTCCGAACTTGGTGCGACGTCTTGGGCGCCGATCTACGCCTCATACTCCAAGAGCGTGGCGATCAGGCGATCCGTGCTGAAGTAGACCGAGTCTTCGGCACGACTAGTGCGAACGCCGGCACCAACAATGAGATCCGGCCTTTGCAAATGCCAGAGCATAGGCCACCGCCTCCTCTGCCGAGAACGGCCGGGCTCGCTTGATGCCGGATCATAGTCCGTGGGATCTGGCCAGCCTCGCGCGAGACTTCCCGGACCTGATACCCGACCCACATCCCTGTGATGGTGCTGTCGTTTACAGATTGCGCTTGCCTCGGTTACCTGACGGGCGCGCTTTCGACGGCGCAGAGCTTGTTCTGCCACCAGGGTTTCCTGACTACGCCGTCGCCAAGATTCGGCTCTCGAAGGATACAGTGTTGCGCGTCCCCCATGTCGAGGGAGATGGCACATTGTGTATCGACGGTGATCCAGGGCCAGGGACGACTGATCGTCTTGAAGATCGCCTCTACTGGTTGCTGGCCGCCTATCATGACCAGTTTCTCGTACCGTGGTCAGCTGGCAAATTGGATGGAGACTTCGCTCGTGAGCCGCTGAGCTATTGGCGAATCCACGTTGCTCGGGCGGCCAATAGGGACGCGGATCCGGTCAAGGTGGTTTGGACAGCTGACCGATGCCCACTCGCATCTCGATTGGTCGAGTGTCCGTTGCTGTTGCCAGGCGGGATCGTCGTAGTAGGAGATGCCGGCAACAACGCTGTTCCCGGTCGTATCCGAGAATCCCTGGGAGTACGAGCAAGGCAGCAAATGAAGGTTTTGGTGGCCGATGTACCGATCACCCACGCTTTGACGCCCGGGACTTGGCCTCGGAGCGTTGAGGATCTGGACCATATCCTCGAAGGGCGTCTTTCGCCAGGCGAGTGGGGCCGGCTGAGGGCACCGTGCAATCGAAGGGGACGCCCACTGCATCGACTCATGCTCCTGCGTAACGATAGCTACGGCTTTGCTTTCCTTCTCCCTGGCGGGCCACCCATGCCGACTTGGAACAAGAAGCGCAAGCGAGCTTATCGACCGTTGCGAAAGCCTCAGCCGCTCAATGTGGTCCGAGTGGATGCAGCGTGGACTGCAGGAAGGGATCAGTTCGCCGAAGTCCCAGTGCGCCAACAACGGCACGTTGTCGTCTTTGGTGCCGGTGCTTTGGGTAGTCCGATCGTTGATCAACTTGCCAAGGCCGGTGTCGGCAAGATCGATGTCGTCGATCCGCAAAACCTTGAGACCGCGAATCTGGGTCGCCACCTGCTTGGCACTGACCACGTCGATTCGGCGAAATCGTTTGCTGTTGCGGATCGGGTCAATCTCGCGTATCCGACTTGTGAAGTTAAGCCGTTCTCTGCTTCGGCTCAAAGCTGGCTGCGTGAGCACGGTTTGTCTGGCATCGATGCGGTTCTGGATCTCACCGGAGAACCTATCGTTCGTTCCTGCGTTGATCAGGCACGCCTGCGCAACCCTTGTCCGTTGCTTCTCGGATGGATGGAGCCGTTTGTTGCAGCCGCCCATGCGTGCATGCTGCCGGCGAATGTTGCTTGGTTCCAAGGCGCTCATGATCCGATGGACGATTTGAATGCTGTTGACTGGCCCGATGCGGTAGTCATACAGGAGCCTGGTTGTAGCAGCCGCTTTCATAGCTATACGGCTGCGGCTGCGACTGCGACACATGCGGTAGCCCTCGTCGCCGAGCAAGCAATCAAGTTGATCGACGGACCGGAGAGTTCCCCTCGAGTTCTCAGCTGGGTGCGTGGTCAGCAGTATTTGGATGACCACTGGTCCAACCTGAGGCTCCGCGCTTGGGCTGAGCAGGCTGCTGCATACGATGGACTCGTGCTTGAGCGCGCGTTCCCCGTAGTATGAACCGCCTGTTCTTCTTCCCGGACTTTCACCGCTATGTCCTCCTCGAGACAGAGGTGCTTCAGGCTCTGTACGCGCACGCGCAACGGTTTCCTGGGTGCAAAGAGGCTGGTGGTGAGCTTTACACGGCGGACCCTCATTCTCCAGGACTCGTCATCTGTACGGCGTCTGGTCCGAACCCGAGCGATCATCGTTCCCGGCATCGTTTCAATCCGGACCTTACCTCAGCTGCGAGAGACCGCGATGAACAGTTCAGGCGCGGTCTCCACGCGGTGGGGCTCTGGCATACGCATCCGGAGTCACAGCCGCGTCCATCTCGCCTGGATCGCGAGACGACCCTGGCTTACATGCGCGGATTCAATGGAGACCGTGCTCGCTACCTGATGGTCATCATGGGAAATGCTGGTGTTCCGCCCGAGGTCGTCGTCTGTTCCGCGGAAGCCAACAGCCAATGCCAATGGATCGAGTTGTGCGAAGTACCGGAGCGGGAACTATACCGGGAAGGGGGCTTGGGATAGGGTAAGCTCGCGTTTCAGGCTCGTTCCGCGTCATCCCGCGGTCACGCTGGCATACCCGCGTTGCGCCCGGCGCCTAGCGATCTCATCGACTAGCTCGATGCCGGCCTCGTAGGATCCGACACCGGTGCTGTGCATCCGACCGCGGTTCGAGCCGACGCCGCCCCAGACCTTGACCAGGGTCCAGTCACCGAACAGATCCTGGTCGAGGAAGACCTGGTAGTAGCGGGCCTTCTCGGGGTTGATCCAGGAGGATTGTGTCGCGGAAGGGGTCATGTTGCTCAGCGTAGACGCCCTGGGGGCTCAACTGACGAGTCCGCGGCTGTGCGACAAAAGCGCGTAGAGTCGGAGAGGGCGATTCCGGCCCAAACCGTCAAGAATCTGCACAAGCAAGAATCCATCACCGGTGAGAACCGTCTTCCTGGATCTGGAGACCACGGGGCTTGATCCCCGGACCGACGAGATCGTCGAGATCGGGATCCTGGACGAGGACGGCCAGGTCCTGCTCGACACGCTCGTTCGACCCGCGCGGCACCGGAGCTGGCCAGGCGCTCAGCGGGTCCACGGCATCGCACCGGCGGACGTCCAGGGTGCGCCAACGCACGAAGCGCTTCGGCCGCGGATCATCGAGGCGGTCAGTGACGCCCTGGTGCTGATCTACAACGCGCCGTTCGACGCCGGCTTCCTGCGCTTCGAGCTGGAGGTCTCCGCCGAGGTCCGTTGTGCGATGCGGGAGTTCGCCGAGGTCTTCGGCGAGTGGAGCGACTGGCACGGCAGCTACCGTTGGCAGAAGCTCCACGTCGCTGCGGCCTATGTTGGTTTCGACTGGGACGGCGCCAGTCATCGCGCGATCAACGATTGCCAGGCCACGCGGGCGGTTTGGCGGTATCTGAGCGGCGGCGGGCACCGTAAGAACGGAGAATATTGTCGGCTAAGCCGGGGCGGGCCTAAATTCCAATCCTCTCCACCTCATCGAGCGACACCTTGTCGCTGCGCCGATCATAGAGCCGCGTCGTCTTCGGGTCCGAGTGCGCCGCCATCTGCTGAGCATGCTCGAGCTTGGCCTCGGGGTTCTCCAGATAGGCGGTGATCCCGGTGCCCCTGAAGGTGTGATTGCAGATCCCGGTCGTCTCAAGGCCGGCCTGCAGCGCTCGACGCTTGACCATTGCCCAGGCGCGTTGCCGGTCAAGCCGATTGGCGCCAAGCTGTTTGGTCTTGCGATCCACGGAGCGGAACAACGGCCCGTTTGCGTCCTCGGCGAGATCGGCGGCCTCAATGTACTCCAGCATCCACTCCTTGAGGTTATGCTGGCAAGGCATCTCGTGGCGCTTGCCGCCTTTCTCGTGTAGACGCACCCACAGGGTCTCCTGCTTGCGGTAGACATCCTTGACGTTCATCGTCAACGCTGCCGAGATCCGCGCGAAGGTATAGACCATGAGCCCAATCAGCGCCCGATCCCGCAGGCCGACCAGCGTCTCGGTCGGGATCGACCGCAACAGCTGGCGGGCCTCAGTCGGCGTCAGGATCGGCGTCTTACCCTGAGTGTAGGAGAACTTCGGCCCCCGCACAAAGGAGGCCGGATTGGTCGACAGGACATGGCCGGTCACCAACCAGTCGAACAGATGGCGCAGCGCTGAGAGCTTCTGCTTGACGCTCTGCGCCTCGTAGGTCCGCGTCCTGAGCTCGATCCAAGCCGCGACATGCAGCGGCTCGATGTCGAGCAGATCCGCGATCCCGGCGTCGGTCTCGACCCAGCCGAGAAAATCACGAACCGCCCGTATATAGGCCTCGCGCGTGTTACGGTTGCGGATCTGCGCCGCGAAGAACTCCAGGTACCGCCGCTTGGCATCGCCGCTGGCGCGCACGATCAGCGACGGCAACCCCGGCGCGCCGCCAGATGTCGTCAGAACCCCAGATTTCGCCGAAACCAGCTCGCCCGTCATGATGCGCCCTCCTCTGCGCCTACAATAGTACATAACCTCCTTTATGTACTCCAAGCGCAATAACGCACCTCGTCGAGACGAGGTCCACCTCAGCTCGTGACCGTCCGCTGCCTCCGCGATCCACTCGTTAGAGGTGAACTCGAAAACGCTCGAAATCGGGGTCTTGGCGTATCCGGAAAAGCCTGTCGGAAACTTAATCTGACGGAAAACGCAGCCAGAGGGGTTTTCCGTCAGGGAATGGCGGCTGGTGACACGACTGTTGGGTCTACCCCTTTTAGGAGCGTGCGTCAAAACCCCGGCGAGGGGCGACGCTAACGCTCCTACCTCTGGGTCCCAAATCTTCCGCCGGGAGAAACGCCGCTGCCGCACAACGCGGCCCTCCCGTCACAAAGTTCGCTCATCTGACATAACGCAAGCAACGCGCGAACACGGCATCGACAACGAACGCGCTTGGCGCCTCCACGACAACGGGTGCCCCTCATCTGCAGTGTCCGCCTTGGCCACATCCTCGCAGCCCTTGACGATACGAAAAGAAGGCACTACTCTTGCTGTTGAGTTATAGAGTTGTTGCGGTGACCACCACTTCTACAAAACATCTTTCATAGGCTCAACCTGACTGCAAGCGTTCGGACCCTACCGTTATCCCGGCAGGGAATGCCGGGATCAAGGCGCCAGGGACGGCAGATCGGGTCTTAACGTTTTCACCTGACTTAAGTACCTACATGGTGAGGCCACCAAATGTTACGCACCTTCTATGATGACTACTACGAAGTCGCACAAGACGCCGATGATAGCAACTACAAGAAGACCTTCTATAGCGGTCGCTCGCGTTACATCGTGCGACCGCATATAACCTTTGCTGGATTTACGCAGGCTCAAGTCGCAGAGGCTCTCGAAATATCTTCAACATACGCCCAGCGTGTACAACAGAGTTCCGTATCAAGCCCCTTAATCAATAAACGGCTGCCGGATTTCTTAAGCCTGCCAGAAGATCTTCTTGATCCTGACTCATTCATAGATTTTTACGAGAAGTGTCCTGTCTACTGCGCAACTCTCGACGCCCTGGTCAATAACTATCCACGTGGTGGCGTCCGAAAAGGAGTGATGCCTACAGACTACACTATCCGGGCCCTGAGGTCGTATCTCAGAAATCATCAAGACGATTTCAAAGCTTTACGCGAATATTTCAAGGACCCAGCGTACGTTGAGGAGCCGGGAATATCAGCCCAGGAAGATATCGAGTCTGCACTTGACCTTCCTCCAGGCTCTGTCACAGCTCATAAGTCATACTCAAAGACGCTTTTATGCAACGATGAGTTATATAAATCAACCACTTCGCTTGTATCCGCAAACATTGAGAAACTCCTCGATGACAACAGCTGGGACCCTTCTGATCTAGCTGAAAAAGCAGGAATCCCAACCTCGAGGGTGGAGCGTTTATTAGATATGCAGAAATTAAGCCTGAATAGTTTAATTGCCTTCTCTTGTGCAACTGGCATTGAGCCCTACAGACTCCTGCTCCCGGATTTAGGTCATGGCAATGTGGGATTGAATATAGACCTATCTGATACTTTTAAAGAACTCCCTGTCGTCGCCAGGAACATGATATCGAACTATTTAAGCTTGATACGCAGGGATGCAGATGGCGCGAATCCCCAGGCACAAGCTATGCTTATCCTTACCCCATTCATCGTCCAGTTGATTGACATCGTCGGCAAGACCGAATTCGAGAAGCCGCAGAGTATGGGCGAGGTCGCTAAAGGGCTTGAGGAGGCTATCCGATTGGGAGTTTCCTTTAATATTCCCGGAAATGCCCCGAAGTCTCTAAAAGTCCAGGAGTTCAAGCCCTAAACCACACCAAGCCTAATTTGAATAATAAGGCGGACAACCGGCAAGTGCATTGGCTCGGTTGACGCCACGAGACAGGAGTGCCCCATGCCCCGACCAAAACCCCACGACCTCTCCTCGCGCGAGCTGCTGGCCCGTATCGGCCTGAATGACGATGCGCCGACCGACCTGATTCAGGATCAGCCACTGGATGATCTGCTCGGTGAGCTGGAGGGCGATCTGAGCACGGTGCTGCGCGAGCGCTATGCGCTCATCAACCAGGCCCATGCATTCAAGCCCGGTGATCTGGTCGGCTGGAAGCCCGGCCTGCGCAACCGGCGGCTGCCGAGCTATGCCACCCCGGCGGTGGTGCTCGAGGTGCTGAGCGAGCCGGTGCGCGACAGCGACCCGGAGAGCGGCAGCACCTACTTTCGCGAGCGCCTGGACCTGGTGATCGGCCTGATCTGGGATCGCGATCCCGGCCGGGGCGAGTTCCTGAGCTTCCATGTCGACAGCGCGCGCTTTCAACCCTGGACCGAGGACGCCTGAGCATGGCGCCCAACAAGATTTGGCAAACCGACCTGAGTAACCTCAGCGCAGAACAGCTGCTGGGCGCGCTGCTCGCAGTGCGCCTGTTGCGCGGGCTGCCCGGGCTCAAGGCCAAGCTGCGGGATCGTGACCTGCTCGGCGCCTTCTGGCCGCTGCTGCAACCGGTCCTGCGCGCTCAGGTCGTGGCACGGTGTATGACCCGCCCGCAAACGGCCGGCCTGGACGAGGATGTGGTGTTTGACGATGAGGACGAAGACGAGGCGCCCTTCGAGCCGCAGAATGACCGACGCCTGCGCGAGCGGTTGCGGGAGTGGTTCGGCGCGGTGCCGCGCAGCCTGCAGCGACGGCTCGAGCAGGCGCTTGCCGAGGCCGGCTCCGCGCCGATCGTGGCGCTGCTGGCCAAAGAGCTCGGGCTCGATACCGCGGAACGCACGGTGCTCGCGTATCTGGAGCTCCATCAGCTCAGTGAACCGCTGCGAATGCTGTTGCGTGGTCTGGAATCGGCCCCGGCGCGGGTCCATCGCGAGCGCCTGTCCTTGATGCTCGCGCTGCCGAGCGAGACGCTGCGCGCCACCCTGACACGCAAGGCCCCGCTGCGCGCGCTGGGACTGGTGGACTATGACGGCCGAGAGGTGGATCTGGAAGACCACCTGCGCCCGAGCCGCCTGCTGTGTGAGCTGCTGGATGCGGCCCCCGGTGACGGCGACGCCTTGCTCGGGTTGCTGATCGAACCGGCCCCGCCGCCGGCCTGGCGGCTGGAGGACTTCCCGCACCTGGCCCGCGAGCGCGCACAGCTGTGCGAGGTGCTCGCTGAGGCGGCGCGCACGGGCAGCACCGGCGTCAATGCGCTGCTGTACGGCGCCCCGGGCACCGGCAAGACCGAGCTGGCCCGGGCGGTGGCCGCGGCCGCCGGCCTGAAGGCCTATCAGGTGCGCAGCGCCGATGAGGACGACGAGGGCCTCGGGCGCAAGGGACGCCTCGCCGCCTACGTCACCGCGCAGCACCTACTCGCCCGGTGCCGCGATGCGGTGATCATCTTCGACGAGATCGAGGACGTGTTCGAGCGCGACGAAGGCCTGCTGGCGATGCTGATGGGCAGCCGGGCCAGCGGGCAGCAGAAGGGCTGGATCAACCGCACCCTGGAGGACAACCCGGTGCCGGCGCTGTGGATCAGCAACCGCACCGAGACCATGGACCCGGCCTTCCAGCGCCGCTTCCTGGTGCCGGTGTCCTGCGTGACGCCACCGGCCTCGGTGCGCCGGCAGATGGCCGAGCGGCATCTGGGTGAGGCCGGACTGTCGACGGACCTGCTCGATGAGCTGGCGGCCGATGCCAAGCTCGCCCCGGCGCAGCTGGGGGCGGCCAGGCGCTTGCTGGATCTGCGCCCGTCGACGCCACCGGAGACGGCGGTGCGCGAGGGGGTCGCGGGCCAGCGCCGGCTGCTGCATGGCGCCCCGGCACCCAGGCGGCGGGCACCGGCCACGGTGGTCGATCCGGACTTCCTCAACCTCAGCGGCGGGCCGTCGCCGCGGGCGCTGGTGGCGATGGTGCGCCAGCGCGGCGAGGCCAGCCTGTGCTTCTACGGCCCGCCCGGCACCGGCAAGACCGCGCTGGCGGGCCTGCTGGCCGACGCCCTCGATCGCGAGCTGGTGAGCAGGCGCGCCTCCGACCTGCTCTCGCCCTATGTCGGGGAGACCGAGCAGCAACTCGCCGAGCTGTTCCAGCAGGGTGACCCGTCGCAGCAGGTGTTGCTGCTCGATGAGGTCGACAGCTTCCTGTCCGATCGGCGCCGGGCGCAGCACAGCTGGGAGCGGGTCCAGGTCAACGAGCTGCTGCAGCAGATGGAGGCCTACCCCGGCATCTTCATTGCGGCGACCAACCTGATGGTCGGCATCGATCCGGCGGCCTTGCGGCGGTTCGACCTGAAGCTCGGCTTCCTGGCGTTGAGCGAGGCGCAGCGGATCCGGCTGTTCGCCCGCGAGGTGTTCGGTGCGGCCGAGGCGCCGGTGCCCTCGTCACTGCAGCGCTACCTGCAGCGCCTCGACGGGCTGACCCCGGGTGACTTCGCCAACGTCTGCCGCCAGCAGCAGCTGCAGGGCGCACCGCTGAGCCCGGAGCAGTTCCTGCGGCGCCTGGCCGCGGAGTGGCAGCTCAAGGGCGAGTCCACCGCCCGGGCGGCCTGAGCCGGCAGCGCAACCCGACGCGGCCGGCGATGCCGTCGGCCGCGTCCAACGAACAACCCAAAAGAACCCGACCATGCAACTCATCACCCATCTTGCGGACGCCGCCTTCCAGAGCCTGCTGATCTCGAGTATCGAGACCTTTCCATCCTCCTTCCTGCCCGGGCGCGGGCAGGCGGCCAGCAAACCACTGCGCCAGGAGGGCGAATCCTTCGGGCTGCTGTTCGGCCAGCGCCTGGTCAAGCCCGACGCGCTGGTCTTCAACGTGGCGCTGGCGGTGCCGATGCTGACCGCCCGGCGCAACCAGGAGATGGTGCGCTTCAGCGGGCGGCATTTCTTCCGCATCCAGGAGGTCACCGAGTCGTTTCCGTTCCTGGGGCTGCTCGGCACCTTCCACAGCCATCCCTGTCACAAGGACGACTACGATGCGCGCAGCATCTCCGGGTTCTCCGAGGAGGATGCCGAGTGCGCGATCGAGGTCGCCAGGGACTATGGCGATGAGCTGCTGGAAGTGATCCTCGGCATCACAGCGCTGGGACGCCACAGTCGCCGCCCGGCACAGGTCAACGGCGAGACCATCCACAGCTACTGCGGGCGCTTTAAGTACGCGCTTTCGGCTTACTGCACACTCGGCGCGGTGCCGGATGAGGAGGAGGCTCCCGATGATGATGAGGAAGACGACGATGGAGCCTTACTGGCGCCAGTGGATCGGCTGATCTGTCCGTTGGCGGCGTATGGCGGGGACATCTTCGGGCGTACGGTGATGATGGGCTGACTGCAAAGCGCGTGGAGTGATACGGGCGCAATCACAACGAAGACGCTGTCCGCGGACTTAGGGTGCGCTCGGGAGTGTCGAGCACATGGTGACGCGGTCAGCAAGGCCGCTTAAGTGGCAGCTTCGGCAGCTTCTCATGCTGCCCGGTCAGCTCCTTGCCGACCAAAGCCGCATTGCTGCCGCACACGTAAATGTCTTCAAAAGATGCTAACCCTCTCCGCCTGAAGGCCGCTCATTTCGAGCGGATCGCTAACGAGCATCAAACACCCCTTCAAAGCTATCGAAAGAATTCGCGACGCTAAACCCCACGTCGGTTCCCAGCGCCTTGAAGTGCGCTTTGCCACAGTCGATCTTTGCCTGCTCGGTTGGGCGCAGTGCATCAGTGAGTAGGGTGCTCTTGGTCTCGACGACGAAGTACAGGCGCTCGGTGCCATCGCGCTCGACCAAAACCGCCCAATCAGGGTTGTAGGTGCCAAGCGGGGTATCGATCTTGAACCAGTCCGGAAGCTTGGCGTAGACCTTCACATCCTGACTGTCCTCAAGCCCTTTGGCAAAATCATGTTCGACATCCGAGTCGTAGACAACGTGGTCGTAGACCGACTTATTGGCCGCGACCATGTTCTGGCTGAGATAACCGAATAGCTCTTGGTCCTTGAAGAGTTCCTGTCCGTAGAACGCCTGATCGCCGATGCGGTGGTACTTGATGCCGTCGACGATGAACAGGCGCATCTGGGTCTTGATGATCTCGGAAACCTGCTCGATGAACTTGTTCGGATTGCGCTTGAAGTCCCCGAGTCGTTCGCTGCGCCGCAGGATCTCGACCAAGGAGCGCCGCGTCAGATTGGTCTCGTTCTGCAGAAAGGACAGGATGTCGGGCGGGCGCATGTGGTCAGCATCGTAGTTGTGGGTCTGCTGGGCAGCCTCCCCCATGCCGACGCCACCACGGCTGATCTCAGCCTTGCTCTTGCGGTAGACGAAGCGCGCCTTGGTGACCACCGGGCTCTTGTTGATCTCGTTGGCGCAGGTCTGAATGAGGGCTTCGGTATCGAAGCTGACGCGGAAGGTGGTCTTGTACTTGATGCGATCCCAGAGCGCCTTGAAGTCTTCGCCGAGAAAGCACTCCTTGTTCAGATTGACCTGGATCTTGTCGTCGGCGTTCTTGACGTTGAGGCTACCGGCAACCTTGGTCAGCAAGGCCGTGATCTGTCCAGCCTGACCAGCCACGGCATCGGGCAGTTCCAAGGTATCGTCCTTCAGGGCGCTGCGAAGTTTGTCGGTCACCTTGCCGCGGCTGTCGACGTAGCCTGCGTATTTCAGGTGGTCCCAGATGGCCTGAGAGGTCTCGACCCCGAGCGGCTGCTGTCCTCCGTTCGCGTCCTCAACCGGGATATTGGCGAAGAGGTGCTGCTCGACCAGGCCAAAGCGGATACCAGTGTCTTCCTCGATCTCCTTCTGTAACTTGCGGGCGAAATCCTCGTAGGATTCATTGGCCATCACGGTGAGCGTGTTGACCTCGAAACCGTAGACCCGCTCGCCGTCCTGATCGACGCAGATGCGCAGACCGCGCCCGATCTCTTGGCGCTTCTTCATCACCGATGACGTCTCGTTGAGGGTGCAGATCTGGAACACATTCGGGTTATCCCAGCCCTCGCGCAGCGCGGAGTGTGAAAAGATAAACTTGAGCTTTGAGTCGAAGCTCAACAGCGTTTCCTTGTCCCGCATGATCAGGTGATACGCACCTTCATCGTCGGCGGTCGTGCCATCGCCCTTGGATTCCTTCAACCGGGCCTGGCCACTGGCATCCTTCTTCTTGTCTTGCGCGAAGTAGCCGTTGTGGACCGCTTCCGGGGTGGTGTCCAGATCCACCTCCTGGAACAGCGTGCGGTACTTGGGCTTCTTGATCGCCTTGGCATACTCCTCCTCGAAGATCTCCGCGTACTTGCCCTTCACCGGATTGCCATCGGCGTCGTAGGCGCGGTAGTTGGCCACCCGGTCGATGAAGAAGAGACTCAGCACCTTGATGCCTTTCGGGCGCAGCCGAAGCTCCTTGTCCAGATGCTCTTCGATGGTCTTGCGGATCTGCAGGCGCTTGTATTGGTCGACGTTGACCTCGCCGATCGCCTGCCCGAGCCGGACGACGGCCTCGGTGCCGGTGAAGCTGATGTACTCCTGGCCCTCGGCGCAGTAGATCTCCTCGATGATGTAGCCGTCGTAGACGTCCCGACCGCCGGATAGCTCCACCAGGTCGACGCCCGTCTTGACCTTCTTCTGCTCCCGCTTGATCTGGCCCTTGCGGATGGCGTCGAATTCGATGCGCGCGGAGATGCCGTTCTTGTTGTCGACACTGATCAGGCGGACGTAGGCGTTGTTATGGCTGTCGGCGACCGTGACGCTCGCCACTTCGATCTGCTTGACCAGCTTGCGCTCGTAGGCGTCCACCGAGTCGAGCCGAAAGATCTGATGGTGCTTATCTCGGTGAGTGGCTGAGAAGCGGAAGGTGCACAGCGGATTGAGCGACGCGAGGGCATCGGCGCTCTTCGCCGTAGTATCGACCGTCTGCGGCTCATCGATGATGACGATCGGGTTGGTGGATTGGATGAACTCGATCGGCTTGGCGCCCGTCATGCGATCGTGCGGGCGGTGGATGATGTTGGCCTTGGCCTCCTTGCTTGGGTCGGTGAAGCTGCGGCGGAAGGCATCGATGTTGATGACCATGATCTGGATGCAATCGCTGGTCGCGAAGTTGCGGACCTGGCCAAGCTTCTGAGAGTCGTAGACGAAGTAGTCGAAGCGGACGTTGTCGTAGAGCCCTTTGAAGTGCTCCTCGGTGATCTGTAGCGACTTGTTGATGCCCTCCTTGATGGCAATGGAGGGCACAACGACGATGAACTTGGTGAAGCCGTACCGCTGATTCAGCTCGAAGATGCTGCGCAGGTAGACGTAGGTCTTGCCCGTGCCGGTCTCCATTTCGACGGTGAAGTTGAGATCACCCAACGCCGTCGAGGGCTTGAGGCCGTTGCGCAACTGGACCTTGCCGATGTTCGCGAGGAGGTCCTCGTCGAGCAGCTTGAGGCGGTTACCGATGCCGAGATCGTTCTCCAACAGGTCCAGCTGCGGCGTTGCGTCCATGGCGCCGACCGTGAAATTGGTCTGGCAGGTCTCTTGGCCCTCGAACAGATCGACGATGGAGGCGACCGCATCCGCCTGGAAGTCCAGATCGGGGTTGAACTTGATCTTCATTCGCTGTCCTCGTCCTTTTCTAGCTCCGCTTCCAGCTCACGCTCGTTGTAATCCTTGGTCAGGGTCAGAAAGTCGAAGACGTAGGGGTCTTTGAGGGTTTGGGTCGCGAGGTCTGATTGCGGCGCCGGAAGCACCTCGGTGAAGTTGCTGACGGCCTTGCCTTCACGCTGCCACAGCCCGCTCTCGAGTTGGTGGACCAAGACACTGCGGCTCCAGCCATGCGCGATGGTGCTTCGCACGTAGTAGAGCGCCTCGTCGACGTGCTGGCACTTGGAGATGATCGCCAGATTGTGCCCCCAAGGGATCTGGGTGATCAGCGCCACAGGCGGCGCTTCCAATTGGGCAACAGGCTGTTGCCCAATTGGCGCAGCGCCGGAGTAGAACAGAAACCACTGGCGTATGTACTTGATGTTCCTGAGCGAAAATCCCTTCATCCCAGGAAACTCGGCCATCAGGTCCTTGCTCAACTGCTGCAGGAAACCCGAACCCCAGTCCGTGTTCTTTTGCCGCTCGATGATCTCGGCGCCGAGTGCCCAGTAGAAACGCAGCAGCTCCTGATTGACTGCGACAGCCGCCTGGAGCTGCACCTGGCGTACCCGGGCTTTGAGCGCCTTCAGCCAATCTTGATAGTCGGCCGCATGCGGATCGAGTGAGTCTCCTGCGCTCATATCGAATGCACCGTCCAAGGTTCTGGACCCGCGAATCGTCGCTGACTCTGCGCTATCACAACGACTTCACGTCGTCGATGCCGGCCTGCTTCAAGATCTGAGCGGCATTGGTCTTGACCACGTCGTCCTTGAAGCCGGCGTCCTTGAAGACCACCCGCATGACCTCGGGCTGGAACTCAGCCTTCAGGGCGACGATACCGGACACCACGTCCAGCGTGATGTCATCGGCGAGGCAGACGATCAGGGCGCCTGCTCCGATCACCGTGACCTTACGGCCTTCGATGTGTCGGGTCTCGGTCGGGATGGCGAGGTCAAGTCCGTACTTGAGCAGCAGTTCGTAGAGCACATCGTCTTCGGTGCGATCGGGCTTGATGTTATCGACGGCTTGGACGAGGTCTTGGTCCAACGAGTCGAAGTCGGCGTCCCAGGGTTTGATGTTACTGCTGGAGAGTTTGAAGACTTTGAAGCCAAGATCTTGGGCTATTCCGGCGTTATCTGTAAGGACATCTGTGAGCCGTTCTTGGAAACCAATACACGCGCGGCGAATTCGTTCTCTTGAAATTTCAGCAATTGTTGAAAACTGTAGATCATCGACAGGCTCTGGAAGTTGTACGAGGATATATCGCCACCGTTTTTCACCGTCGACATTTGCCTTAACC
>NZ_JAYESN010000068.1:0-24670 GCF_034860625.1 Lamprobacter sp. | reverse complement strand
ACCGCCGCCGTTGACTACTCGGTGCAGAAAGGCCATTAGCACCAGATGCGGAGCGATCTCATGATAGGGGGCGCTCTTCAACAGCGGCTCGCCGTGCTGGCGCCAGAAGTCGAGAAAGGCCGCCAACAGCCGCTCGGGATCGAGCTGGCCCTGGTCATCGAGCCAGGTCGGGCTGATGCTGGGCAGCGAGGCCTGAGGCACCAGGGCCAGGGTGCGCGGCAAGACCTCGCGGTAGATTGGATTGGCGATCTCGATGCCACCCCCACCACGCTGGCGCAACAGCCCGAGATCGGTCAGATACTCAAGATCACTAAGCGGCAGCTGCTCCAGCGACTCGCCGGCCAGCATCGGCTCGATGATGCGTCGCACCCGTTCCTCACGCAGCTTATCGGCGAGCTGATCGAGATGGGTCACACGATTGAGGATCAGATACTCCTTGGCCGCATCGATCATCGCCGCATCGATCGACCGGGTGCGATCGCGCCCCTCGGGCGAGCGGAAACAAGCCTGATAGGCCAGCGCATTGACCAGCCATGGCTGACCTTGGGTGAACGTCCAGACCTGCTGCAGCGCCTCTGGGGTGAAGACTTGACTGGTCTCTTGGGTATGCTCTTGCAACAAAGCCCGCGTTTCCGCCTCGCTGAAATCGCCCAGACGCAAGGATTCAGCCTTGATGTTGAAGGCGCTGCCGCCGGTGATCGGCGCCGCCTCAGAGCGAGCATGGATGCGATAGTCACGCAGGTCGCGCACGCTGCAGAGAATGACCGTGTTGGGGAAGGCCTGCGGACGCTGGGGGTGGCCGGCGCGCAGTTGGCGCAAGAGGGCGATGAGGGTGTCGCCGATCAGGGCGTCGACTTCGTCGAGTAGCAGCACCAGGGGTTGCGAATCAGCGCCAGCCCAATACTCGAGCAATGCCGCGAAGCGGTCGCCGGCGGCGATCTCGCGGCCCTCTGTTCTGCACCAGTCACTCGGGCGCGCATCGTCGAGATACAACTTCGCCGCACGCCCAAGCGCGCTACAGACGATCGCCATCCCTTGCTCGACCTGCTCGCGCGCGCTCTGGGCGCCTTCGATGTTGACGTACAGCGCACGATAACGGTCTTGCTGATTGAGGTAAGCCATCAACGCTAGCAAGCAGGAGGTCTTGCCGGTCTGGCGCGGGGCGTGGAGTAGGAAGTATTTTTTCTGCTCGATCAGCGCGAGCACTTCGTCCAGATCCCAGCGCGTGAGTGGTGGTAGGAGGTAATGCTCACCAGCCCGCACCGGCCCCTCGGTATTGAAAAAGCGCATGGCTACACAGCTTCTTAACTCAGTGGTCCCAGGCGCTCAAGCATAGCACCCGCCATCGACCCGACAGGAGAGCTGACGTCATGCTCGGTGCTCGCGGTTAGCGCGATCAGGCTGCCTGCCTGCAGGCACGCCTTGTCGGCTAGGCCCAGGTCTGCTCCAGGCCTTGGGCCGCCTCGACGTATCAGGCTGCCGTCGTCGCCATCCCCGCCTCGCCGTGCCAGTAGCCATCGCAGGGACCAACCGGCATCAGCGCATTGAGCTGGCTGCTAGCCTCCGCAGGCTCGAGCGCATCGCTCAGGGCTTGGTGGAACAGCTCGATCACCTGGTCCATCTGCTGCGATTGCGGGCTGATGCGCAAGATGTCGACGCCAAGCTGACGCATCGCCGGTAGCTCGGCGAGCAGGTTGACCGTCTGCGCCGATTGGGTCTGGATGCCATTGAGAACCAGGAACTGCTGATCATCCTGGGTGTTGACCACCAAACCGTCGGGGTATTCCAGACAGACATCACGACAATCGTCCTTGGGGAGATCCTTGTGCCGCGCGGTAAAGCAGCGCGCGGAGTAGGCGAGGGGGAGCCGTCCGTAGGCCATGACCTCGGTCTCGACGCCGGCGGGCCTGGTGCGCTGCATCTGCTCGAGGGTCTCGCGGGTCAGCTCGACCGGAAGCGCCCAGCGCTTGAGTCCCTGTTTGGCGAGCACGCCGAGGGTGCGATCGTTGTAGCAGTTGACACTGGGACCAATCGCGAACGGGCGACCGGCGAGCAGATGCGCGGCGCCCATGTCGTTGGCCTCGACCATGAACTGCGTCTGCTCGCAGATGGTCCGCAGGCGTTTCAGCTCGGATTCGGCCTCGAGCAGGGTCAGGGTCGAGAGCACGACCTCTTTGCCCTGTTCGGCGAGACGCTCAGCGATCGCCAGCCAGTCTTCGTACCGGACTTGATTGCGCTTCGAGCAGATGGTCTCGCCGAGATAGACGATATCGACCGGCGCTTCGGCGACCATGGCGTAGAAGGCATCGACCTGCTTCTTTGGCCAATAATAGGTGATCGGCCCGAGCGAGAGGCGTGGGCGATGGCCGCTCTGTGCAGCGGCGGTTGGGTTCTGAAGCCTGTCCATCGTTTTGATTCCCCCTATTGCCAAGGCCGGTGATAGGGGCCAAGCGTGGTCTGGGCGCCTTCGGAGACTTTGCCTAAGGCGGCGGTCCACTCGGGCTTGGGGGCGAAGCTGCTCGGGTTGCGCTCAAAGCTATCCAGTGCCTCGCGCCAGATCTTGGTGACCTGCGCGACATAGACCGGGCTGCGCTGCCGGCCCTCGATCTTCACCGCCTTGACGCCGGCGGCGACCATCTCCGGTAGGAGCTCCATTGCGTTAAGGCTGACCGCGTCCTCGATCGCATGGTCGATGCGTCCGTCGGTGTTGAAGGTGCCTTTGCAGAGAGTCGGATAACCGACGTTCTCACCTTTTGGATGGCGCTGAATCAAGACCCCACCGAGACGCGTGTCGAGTCCGCTGTCGGTCTCGATCCATTCGACATGGCTGGCCGGCGAGCAGGCGCCGTAGGTGTTCGGCGAGCGACCGGTGGCGTAAGACGAGAGGATGCAGCGGCCCTCGACCATCACGCAGAGGCTGCCGAAGGCGAAGACCTCGATCTCGACTGGGCTCTGGTCGATGACGTGCTTGACCTGGCTGATCGAGAGCACCCGTGGCAGCACCGCGCGGCGGATACCGAAGTGCTCATGGTAGAAGCGCAGCGCTTCGTAGTTGGTCGCCGAGCCTTGCACCGAGAGATGCAGGTTGAGCGCCGGGTGGGTGCGGCTGGCGTACTCCAGTACGCCGATATCGGCGGCGATCAGCGCATCAACACCAAGCTCAGCGGCGCGATCGACGGCCTGCTCGAAGCGTTTGAAGGTCTCTGGCCGAGGATAGGTATTGAGCGCGATGAACACACGCACACCCTTTCCGCGCGCGTAGCGGATACCCTCGACCATCTTGTTCGGGGCGAAGTTGAGGCCGGCAAAATGGCGCGCGTTGGTGTCGTCACGAAAGCCGATATAGACCGCATTCGCGCCGTTGTCGACGGCCGCCTTCAATGCCGGCAGATTGCCGGCTGGACAAACCAATTCCATCGTCTAGGTCACTCGTGGTTATCGTGAAACAGGTGCTTCGTCTTCCGGGCTGCGTCATCTCCCCCCCCCTGTTGCGATGCGTCATGGGCATTGGGGCGCGGCCTCAGGCGACGCGGTCGATCGCAGATGACCGGAGACGCGATTGCTCCGATGCCAGAGCCCCTTGGCAGGTGCCGCGACGGCGCAGCGCATTCTCGATGCCGTTGAGCACGATCCACTTTTTCGAGCACCATTCGGGTGCTAGCAGGATCTCGCGTTGCGCGGTGCCGGTGACGCGGTGATAGAGCACGTCATGGGGGGTGCGCTCGATGAGATCAGCGGCGATCTCGATATAGTCATCCATCGCCAGCGGCTGGTAGCCGCCACGGCTCCACTGATGCGCCAACAGGGTGTGTCGGACCACATGCAGCGGATGCAGTTTCAGTCCGTCGGTCCCCAGTGCGACGACGCGCGCGAGTGTCTCTAGTGCGGCATCACGGCCCTCACCGGGCAGGCCAATGATCAGATGCGTGCAGACCGGGATGCCGCGCAGCCGAGCCGCGCGCACCGTGCGTCGATAGTCGGCGAAGCTGTGACCGCGATTGACGCGCGCTAGGGTGCTGTCGAAGGCCGACTGCAGGCCGAGCTCAAGCCAGATCTCGTAGCCCTCTGCGCGATAGCCAGCGAGCAGATCCAGCACCGCATCAGGCACGCAATCTGGACGGGTGCCGACCGAGAGGCCGATCACATCCGGCTCGTCGAGCGCCTGCCGATAGAGGGCGCTGAGGCGAGCGATATCGTCGTAGGTGTTGGTGTAGGCCTGAAAATAGGCGAAGAAGCGCTTAGCGCCAGTGCGTTTTCGCAGCACGCGTCGGCCGGCCTCGATCTGCTCGGCGACGCTGCGCTCCGGGGCCGAACGGGTTGTGCTGGCGACCTGATGGGCGGTTCGGCTGTCGGCGTTAGGGCTGAAGGAAATGTTGTTGCAGAAGCTGCAACCACCGCGCCCTTTGCTACCATCGCGGTTTGGACAGGTGAAGCCGGCATGGATCGCCAGCTTATGCACCCGGCGGCCATAGCGGCGGACCAGATCGACGCCGAAGGTGTTGACTCGATCCGCTAAGGTCATGCCCGCTGTTAGCTCATCATCATCAATCGGTCAGGGAAAGCAGGGAACTGTCGCAAAAGTCACCTTGGTTGACATTGAGCAATGTCAACCAAGTTGGACCCTTGGGTCAGCGCACGACCCGAGCAGTACCAAAGCGATCGGTCAAAACGCGCACACGATCACCAGCCACGAACGACTCATCGGCTGCTTGAGTCACGGCCATGGTGCGGCCGTTGTCGAGTCTGACGGTGATCTCGAGTCCAGTTTGGCGTGTGACGCCTTCTTCGACTGCCGAGCCAGCGACTGCGCCGGCGAGGCCGCCGCCAATGGTGGCGAGGGTGCGACCGGTTCCAGCGCCGACCTCGTTGCCGAGGACACCACCGATGGCACCGCCTGCGAGGGTGCCGACACCGCTCTTGGTACCCTCGATCCGCACCTCGCGGACCGACTGCACGGTGCCAAATTCGACATTCTGCGCGCTGCGTGCTTGGTCACGCGTGTAGGAAGAGGCGGACATGCTGGCCGGGCAGCCGGTTAGCAGTGTGGCGGATGCCAACGCGACGAACAGGGTCAGCGCAGAATACAGCTGCTGCTTTTTCATGGTTTGTGTCCTCTGATCAATTCAGTGGGTTTAGACTTGCTGTCGGAGATTATCAGAGGCGCGGGCCCTGATGAACCAACCAACCCTTTATAAGGCTGCCAAGCCTGTCATGACTAGCCTATCGATCGCCAATGCCGACTGCGTCAACGAAAGCCGCCGCTTTGAGGCCGACATTCTGATCCGCGGTGGTCGCCTCGAGGCCATCGGCGTTGACCTGAGCGCTCGCGCCGTTGGTCGCGTGATCGATGCCGCAGGCGGCCTGCTGATTCCGGGCATGATCGACGGCCAGGTGCGCGCCTAGCGCCTGCGCTTTCGCGGCCAGCGCTGAGCGTTGTCATGGCGCAACTCGCCTAGCAACTGCTGAAATGCGGTTCTTTGATTCGATTCCTTGCTTGTCTCGGGTCATTCACCAATGATAGGCCAGCCGTTTAAGGTGACGATCGCCCTCGGTCCGATGGTCGCTATGCAGAGAGGCACCATGCATGTTCTTCCGTCCGCCGGCTGATTCCAGCCCTCCCATCCCAAGCTTCGCGATCGCGCTGTTCCAGCCTGTCCGCCTCCGGAGATCGTCGCAGATGCTGATGCTGGCGCTGGCAGGACTGCTGCTCAGCAGTGCGGCCCTAGCGAGCTCCGCCGGCTTAGTCGTGGTCAGCAGGGGCGATGCGGCCACTGCCAGTGCCGCACCGTTGCACGAAGAGCAGGGTCTGCTCAAGGAAGACAGCCAGAACTGCATGCGCTGCCACTGGATGGAGACCATGGCCTATCGTGACCGCGACACCGGCAAGATCGTCAATCTGTCGATCGATCGCGAGGCCTACAGCCATTCGGTGCATTCCGAACTGGCCTGCAGCGACTGCCACGATCGTGGTTATTCACAGTACCCGCACCGCAGCAGCAGCGCAGACGAGGCCCTGAATTGCGTCGACTGCCATGAAGGCCGGCAGGATGACGGCGCACCGAACCTGATCGGGCTCAAGCATGAATTCGAGCAGAGCGTCCACGTCACCGAGGGCGTTGATGACTTCTCCTGTTTCTCCTGCCACAACCCGCATACCTTCCATCCCATCCGTGCTGGTGATTCGATCGCACAGGTGGTTGCCGAGACCAATGGCACCTGCCTCGATTGCCATACAGAGCTGCTGACGCCAGTACCCAAAGGCCATGATTGGCTGCCTCGGCCGCAGGCCCATTGGTCCTCGGTGCGCTGTGTTGACTGTCACACCCCGCTTGAGGGTCGCATTCCCGAACGGCCATCGCACAATCTATTGGCTGCCGAGGATAGCAACCGGCTCTGCGTTGAATGTCATAGCAAGGGCTCGGCGTTGCTCAGTCAGCTCTATAACTATCGGTCTGAGCAAGCGCGCGAGGAGAAGGGCTTTTTCTCGCAGGCCATCTACAACGATGCCTATATCGTCGGCATGACGCGTAACCCTTGGATGGACTGGATCGGTCTCGTGGTGATCCTGCTGATGATCCTGGGGGTTGGCGCGCATGGCGTTGGTCGCTATCTCGCCTACCGTAAGCAGGGGACTTCACAATGAGCAGGCTTTACCTGTATCCGATCTGGCTGCGGCTCTGGCATTGGCTGAATGCGCTGCTGTTCCTGACCCTTTTGATCACCGGGGTGAGCATGCACTTCAGCTTGGGCTGGCTGATTCCATTCGATGTCGCGGTGCCGATTCACAATAGCTGCGGCATGCTGCTGAGTCTCTCTTGGCTGGTGTTTGTGGTCGGTAATCTTTGGAGTGGCAACAGCAAGCATTATCGGGTCAACCTCCGCAGGCTCCCAGGCGATCTGATCGCGCAGACCCGTTACTACTTGCATGGCATTTTTGTCGGGGCGCCGCATCCGTTCCACGTCAGCGCCGATCAAAAGCTCAATGCGCTGCAAACCCTGAGTTATATCGGGGTGATGTACGGGTTGATGCCGATCTTAGTCATCAGTGGCTGGGCCTTCCTGTTCTCGACCTCGCTGCCCGAGACCCTGTTTGGGGTTGGTACGGTCTGGATCATCGCCATCACCCATCTTGTCGTGGCTTGGATGCTTGCGCTGTTCCTGATCGTGCACATGTACATCATCACCACTGGGGAGACGCCGACGACCAATCTCAAAGCCATGGTGACGGGATGGCACAAGGAGGAATCGAGCGGCTAAGAGGGCGGCAGCGTTATCCGTAACACTGTTTATCCGTACACTGTTTATCCGTAATACGGTCGTTCGGATCCTGTCCAACGCTCGGTCATTCGTCATGCGTTCTTCGAGACTTAACCCATGAACTTCCGCTCCCTGTTCGCAACCAAGACGCGCCGCCGTGTCGCCATCCTGCTTGCCATCATCCTAGTGCCAACGGTGCTCTACAAGCTGGTCTATCCGCTGTTCTTCGATGCCTACACGGGGGTGAAGAACGCACCCCTGACCTATGATTCACGCAAGCTCAGCGATGCGGAGTTCGAGCAACTGGCCCTGGAGCTTACCAAGCAGACCCGTATCGAACGGGCGCTGGCCAGCGTGCGTCAGGATCAAGACCCCTTTGCGCGTGAGGTCAAGGCGGAGATCTTGATGAACACGCCTTCTTTTTTCGAAGAGCATGGCTACAAGCACATCAAGTATTTCCGTGAAGCTGGCATCCGTGAGTACAAAGGCCCGGAAACCTGTCTGGAGTGTCACGCGACCATCGATATCACCCACGAGGACGGGACGATCGAGACGGTCGACACCCTAGAGAACATCGTCAATACGGTGCATTTCAAGTTCCAGAGCGCGGCCGGCGGTGCCTTTTCCACCTACGGCTACGATGGCCGTCAGGTTAATGCCGAGGGCGCACGTAAGATTCCAGTGGGCAAGATCAACCGCGCCTGTGGGATACCGGGCAGCTTCTCCTGGACTGGCTGGGCTGCGCTGGTCGAGAGTAAGCCCGAGCATGCACTTGAGTCCGAGGCCCAGTCCTCACCGGTTGAAGATCAGAGC
Organism: Lamprobacter sp.; assembly: GCF_034860625.1. Lineage (NCBI taxonomy): Bacteria > Pseudomonadati > Pseudomonadota > Gammaproteobacteria > Chromatiales > Chromatiaceae > Lamprobacter > Lamprobacter sp. The sequence continues at coordinate 16,600 of NZ_JAYESN010000068.1, read as the reverse complement.
CACGCGAAAGCCGTGGCAATGCGAGCGGCAACGGACGGCAGTGAGGCTGAGCACAGATCCAGCGATGCCGTGGTGATGCGCAGTGAGGGCTGTGGTCAATGTCATATTGGCGGCAACTACCACCCCGCGACTGAAAAGATGATGCCGGTCGGCGACGTCCCGGATGTGGCCAAGCAAGGCATCGACTGTCTGATCTGCCATGCGGCTGAATACGATATGGACCAGCGCTATGTGATTCAGGACAAGAAAGGTCTGCGCTGGAACCAAGATCGCAGCATGCGCGCCGCGTTAACCGTTGGCCGCGCGACCAACCAGAACTGCCTCAACTGCCATCAGCACAACATGGGTGGCGATGCCTATATTCATAACGTGGCGGCCCAGCATTTGGGCGAGAAGCATCAGCGGCTGTTACATACCGGCGCCAAGCGTGGCAACCCCTTCAGCCCAGAGGATGATGTCCATGCCGCCGCGGGCATCAAGTGCACTGACTGCCATGAGCCCCAAGGCCATAAGATTCCGCGTGGTCGCAAGGGTGTCGACTTGGTCGCGACCGACCTGCCAGACAAGGATGTGACCTGCGAGAGTTGTCACTCGAAGACGCCACACAATCTCTCCGACCATCGCGCGCTGCTTAACGGCCATGTCGCTCGGCTCGCGTGCGAGACCTGCCATATCAAGCAGTTGCAGGATAACAACGTCGTGCTGCGTGACTGGGTGCATCCGACGTGGGATGCCGAGGAGGGTATCTGGACACCCACCGACATCTACCGCTCTGGTGAGCCTGGCAAGGGCATGATGTACCTCTGGTTCAACGGCAATGGCACCTTCCTGGCCAACGCCTTGGGCAGCAATCCAGAGGGTGATGGCAGCTATGACCCGCTGATGCAGCAGATCGCGCGTATCGACAATCCCGAGGTGATCGCAGCCGTGCGCACCCAAGCCCAGGCGCTCAAGAAGCAGTATCCGGACATCGATGTCGAGCGTTATGTCGAGCGTGCGACCGACCCACTGTCGCAGCTTTCACCCGAGATGCTCGAGAAGCGCCGCCAGATGGTCAGCGAGAATCTGCGCGCGGCGATGGAGGAAGGCGAAAGCCGCATCTATCCGTTCAAGCCCTTCAACGCAATGATGTACGAGGACATGAACAACCAGGGTCCGTTCGGGGCGATGATCTTGCCATTCGATTACGCCACCTACTACGAAACCGGCGATACGCGTGCCTCGGTGGCCAAGGCGATTCAAGATCCGATCGTCAAGCGCATGTATCAAGAGCCATTCAAGCTCTACATGATGGATGAGTTCATGGCCTACTTTGGCGTCGAGGGTGGCTGGAAGACCCTCTACCCGCTGACCGAGGATGGCCAGCTCGGGCCGCAGGTCGAGCCGCACTGGATGCGGCAGATGGGCACCTTGATGGTCAACCATGGCATCCAGCGCGAGGGGCACGGGTGCAAGGACTGCCATCAGCCCGGTGGCATCCTCGACTACGCTGCGCTCGGTTATCCGCCGGAACGGGCCGCCGAGCTATCCTCGATGGACCTCATTGAGGGCATTGAGCCTTGAGCCTATAAACCGCAGATGACGCAGACGTTCACAGATTAAAATGATGTAAAACAAGGTTTTAGCAGGTCTAATAAGGCCACCCAACAGGTGAAGCCATGATCATCTGCAATGTATTCAAATAGCTGCGTTAATCTGCGTCATCTGCGGTTGAAATGCTCTTTTTAGGTTGAACGCTGGCGTACCCGCAGGCTGACCCATTCGCTGATCAGCATCACCATTCGCTGATCAGCGTCCTCTTCATGTTCCTTCTGACTGATCGACGAGCGCGGCGACGACCAAGTCGCCCCAGACATTGAGCGCGGTGATCGGGTAGTCGAAAAAGCGATCGACGACCAAGTAGAGCGCAAGATAGGTCGGCGGCAGGCCGAGCAGATCGAGCATGAAGGCCATCATCGCGATGCCACCGCCGGGGATGCCGGCAGTGCCGGCACTCGAGGCCATGGTCAGCAGCACGATCATCAGCGCCTGCCAGAGCGAGACCTCGGCGCCAGCGAGCTGAGCCATGAAGAGCAGCAGGATGGATTGATAGAGTGCCGAGCCGTCCATGTTCAGGGTTGCGCCCAAGGGCAGGCTGAAGCTGGTGGTGGCTGGGCTGACGCCAGCGTTCTGCTCTAGGGTCTGCTTTGAGACTGGATAGGTCGCTGCGCTCGAGGCCGTTGCAAGCGCCGTGGCCAGCGCCGCGCGGACTTGAATAAAGAACGGCCAGGGATGCCGCCGACTGCCCAACCAGAGCAGCGCCGGCAGGAAGAGTAGGGCATGCAGCGCGACCGCAAGCGCGACCGCCCAGACGAAGGGTTGCAACACCAGCACCCCGGCCCAGTCCATCGTCGCCAAACTGGCGTAGACCAACGCCGCGATGCCGATCGGTGCCACCGCTAGCAGGGTGGCGAGCATGCGCATCAGCAGCGCGTTGACGGCCTCGGCACCCTTGAGCAGCTGTTGGCGTGGCGTCGGCTCCAACCCACGTGCCGCCAGAGCGGCGAAGATCGCCAGCACCACGATGTGCAGGATGTTGCCCTCACTCAGGGATGCGAACAGGTTGGAAGGCACCAGATTCGCGATCAGCTGTTCCAGGCTGAAGCCGGCGCCGAACACCTGGCGATCGCCGGCAATGGGCTCGAGCTCGAGTAACCCTGGCGCGACTCCGCGCGCGAACAGGAGCCCGAGCAGGGTCCCGCTGATGGCGGCGAAGCCGGAGGTGAGCAGATAGAAGCCCAGCGTGCGTCCGCCAAGCCGAGCCAGATCGACCCCGCGCGCCAGCGCGAGGTAGATCGAGACGAGGATCAACGGCAGGATCAGCACTTTTAGCAGCGATAAGAAAATCTCGCCGAGCCAGCCGACCCAGACCGCACCAGCCGGCCAGAGCAGTGCCAGCAGCACACCCAGCACCAGGCCGGTCGCTGTTGAGTAGAGCCTAGGCCAGATCGACATGCGGCTAAGGCTGCAAGAATGGCGAGCTTGGGCGCTCTGCGCTCAAACGCGGGATGCCAAGCACCGCAAGCAGCCGCTCGACCATCTGCTGTTGGCTGTGTCGATCGCCGTGCTCGGCCTCAATGTTGTAGTACTCGCCGAGCCGATGTTGGCTGACATAGTCCGAGAGGGAACAGTCGAAATTGGCCTGGCTGACCTGTTTGTGCATTACATTCAGGCCAGCCTCATTGAGTGCCTTGATTCGGTGTTTGAGGGCGGGATCAGACTGCAGCGGTCGCGTACCGGCGACGAAGACCAGGTTGTCCTCATCGCGCAGGCGGCCGCTGCCTTGCCCTGGATAGGCGCGCAGCGAGGGGCTCTCGCGCTCAAGCGAGATGCTGCCCGCGCCGCCGTTGCCGGTCCAACCGTTGAGGTTGTTGTGCAAGGCAAGGATTGGCCCGCGACGGCTGCGGTAATGATCCAGCACCGCCTGGCTATAGCCTGGAGCCGGATGGCGTTGCCCCGGGCAGCGTTTCGCCTCGGCGTTGGTGCGGCTGAAGTTGCGGTTTGGGTCCTGACCAAGAAAATGGCGCTGGCCACCGCTGTCGACCGCGAGCAGGCCGCCACCGTAATCGATCACCGCCTGTACCCCGACATCGAAGGCCGTGTTTTCATTGTCGTGCGGCAAGATCCAGAACGGCCCTTGCGGATGTTGCCGATGCTCCAGGATGTGGAAGCTCCAAGTGAAGCGGCCTTCGCGCACCTGCTGGTGTCGGTAACAGAGTCCGGCGCGTTCGATGTCGCTCAGGTTACGGCGGATGTCGGGCGACTTGGCATGCGCTGGCTCGATGCACTGGCTGAGGGTCATCGATGAGCGTTCCCGATGATCAGCGGCACAACTGATGAGCAGGGTGACCAAGGGCATCAGCAGGACGAGCAGCCATCGATCGCATGGGTGTCGTCTCATCATTGTGCGTCCCAACCAAGCCGTTTGAGGTTGCGAAGCACTTGCTCGCGATCGTTGTATGGGCGCTTGACCCCGGCCTGGTCGATATAAGGCTCATGACCTTTGCCGGCGATCAGTGCGACCCAGGCTTGATCAGCGGGGTAGGCGGCAAGCCGATCAAAGAGTCTGGCGATGGCCTCGGTCCGATCCAGGATCAGCGTCGGCGCTGTACTGCAGCCCGCCATCCCCTGGAGCGTATCCTCGGCGATCGCCCGCGGGTCTTCAAAGCGAGGATTGTCCGAGGTCAGAATCACATCATCCGAACCGCGGCAGACCGCGGCGCCCATCAAGGGACGCTTGCTGCGATCGCGATCGCCGCCACAGCCGAAGAGGGTGATCAGGCCGGCAGCCGGGAACGCCCCGCGGATCGCGCCAAGGATGGTCTCGAGTGCATCTGGGGTGTGGGCGAAGTCGATGACGATGGTCCGGTTCTGGTAGACATGACAGTCGAACCGTCCGGGCACCGGCCGCAGGGCTTGCCAAGGCGCTTTGGGCTCGGCGCCGAGCAGCCGGTTTGCCAACGCGCAGGCGAGTGCATAATTAGCACGATTGTGGCTTAGAGCCAGGAATGGGCGGGCTTGCAATGCCTCGGCAGGCAGCCCTCGCCGTTTCGCCGAGGCGCGTTCAGCCTCAGATTGGGTCGCTGCTGCGAGCCCAGGTACCTCGAGCCCAGGTACCTCGAGCCGAGCCACCGGCACCTCAGCCCCATGCCTGATGCGCAATTGGCGCTCGACACTGGCACTGGTGGTGAGTAACGGCACGCCTTCGCCGAGCTGCTCGAGGATCAGGGCCTTGGCAGCAAAATAGCTCGCCTCGTCGCCATGGTAGTCGAGATGATCCTGGCTGAAGTTGGTCCAGGCTGCTGCCGCGAAGCGCAGCCCATGCACGCGGCCCTGATGCAGCGCATGACTGGAGACCTCCATCACCAGCGTTTCGGCCCGATCGCGGTAGTGATCGAGAATCCGCCGCAGCTCGATATAGGGCGGTGAGGTGAAACCAGTCTCGGCAAGTGGTTGGCCATTCAGCGATAGACCCAAGGTGCCGATGCTGAGCACGCGACGACCCTCAGCGAGCAGCATCGACTCCAGGTATTTGAGGGTCGTGGTCTTGCCGTTGGTGCCGGTGACACCGGCGATCTGCCACTGCTGTGGTCCTTGCGGATAGAAATGATCGCAGAGTCGTTCCAGGGTCTCGCCCCAGGCGTCTGGCGCGGTGACGAAGACCGGGCGCCCAGCGAGAAATCCCGTCGGCCATTGCCATGACCCAGGCTGACATGACCCAGGCTGACATGACTGAGTCTGGCTTGATTCATCCTTTTGTTCCGAAATCAGGGACTGCTCCTGCTCTAAATATCGATCCTGTCCCTGCCCCTCATGACCATGATCATGATCATGACTGCCATCGAGCGCGCGATTGATCACCAGTGCGCCGAACGGGCAATGCGCCAGATAGCGCTCGATGATCTCGGCATCGCTCTTGCCATCATCAAAGCGCTGGAAACAGAGGATCGAGCTGGGCGTGCAGCGATCGGCGCGCCACTGGATGTCGGTCAGTGCCTCAGTGTCGAGTGCATCGAGGTCAGGGGCCTGCGCGAACCGACAGCTGTTGAGAACCTGTCTGAGGGATTTCACCGGGCAAACCTTGCCGCTTGGGCGTCATAGGCGTCAAAGCCGAGCCGCTGGCGCACCTCGGCAAAGGTCATCAGTTGCTGTGGATGGCGCCCAGCCTTGAAGTCGTTCAGCGCATCGGCCATCGCCCGCATGGCCGCTGAGAGCAGCGTCAGTGGATAGGCTGCGATTCGGTAGCCAAGCGCCTCCAGCTCGGCCGGCGGCAGGATCGGCGTGACACCCCCTTCAAGCATATTCGCCAGATGGATGCCGGGTGCTTCCCGGCAGAGGATGGCCATCTCCTCGCGGGTCTCTGGCGCTTCGACAAAGAGGAGATCGGCACCCAGCTCACGGAAACGGTTGGCACGCTCGATTGCTTCATCCAGTCCGAGCAGCGCGCGCGCATCGGTGCGCGCCAAGATCAGGATGTCGGCGCCGGCCTCGCGGGCTTCCACCGCAGCGCGAATGCGGTCGAAGGCCTCCTCGCGCTCGACCACGGCCTTGCCGAGGGTATGGCCGCAGCGCTTGGGCGCGATCTGATCCTCGAGCATGATCGCGGCAAAACCGGCCTTGGCGAAGCCGCGCAGGCTGCGCTGCAGATTGAGCGGATTACCGTAACCTGTGTCGCCATCGCCGATCACCGGAATGTTGACGGCTTCGATGATGTTGCGCCCTTGATCCAAGACTTCGGCATAGGACAGTAGCCCGGTGTCAGGCGCGCCAAGCCGGTGCGCGGCAGCGGCGAAACCGGACATGAAGGTCAGTGGAAAGCCGGCCTGCTCGATCAGCGTTGCGCTCAGCGCATCGCCGCAACAAGGCATCGGGATCAGATGGCCCTGGGCGAGCAGGGCACGGAGTCGATTCGAGGCAGTGGTCATCGCTTGATCACCATTGTCGACTTCCCGATGATCGCCCAGCATTGGCCTTCAAATCGGGAAGAAGTTGATGGACAGTTGCTTACTCCGCTGCGCTTTCCCAGGGCCGTTGACGGAACATGGCCTCTGCTGCGCTCGCCTCGACCGGTGGTGAAAACAGATAGCCTTGGCCGGCATTGCAGCCGAGCTGCTGCAGGGTGGCGAGCTGCTCGGGCGTCTCGATACCCTCAGCGATCACTTGTTTCTCCAAGGTCTCCGCGAGGCGCAAGATGGCCGTTACGATGGCGGCGGTCCGCGGTTCGCTAGTGAGCGTGTTGACGAAGCTGCCATCGATCTTGATGCTATCGAACGGGAACTCATGCAGATAGCTGAGCGATGAGTAGCCGGTACCGAAGTCGTCCATGCTCAGTTTGAAGCCCTGTGCGTGCAGGCCTTCCATGCCGGCCAAGGCGAGTGCCTTGTCGGTGAGGATGGCACTTTCGGTGATCTCGATATTGATCAGTGCTGGCGGGCAGCCGGCCTCGGCGACCAATTGGCTCGTCTCCTCGGCGACCTCGCTGCTGATGAACTGGCGACCGGAAAGGTTGACGTTGACGATGGGTGGCCGGGTGAATTCGGTTGCCCAGGCTGCGGCTTGACGACTGGCTTCGCGGAGCACAAAGCGGCTGATATCCAGGATCAGCAGGGTATCCTCGGCCAGCGGGATGAAGCGGTCTGGTCGCACCAGTCCATGCTGTGGATGACGCCAGCGCACCAATGCCTCGAATCCGGTGATACGGCCGTCCTTGAGTCGAAGGATGGGTTGGTAGAAGAGCGTCAGCTCCTGCGTGCTCTCCAGCGCGCGCCGCAGATCGCGCTCCAGCTCCATATCGGCAATGGCGCGCGCGTGCATGGCGGGATTGAAGAGCGCGTAGCGCCGCTCGCGGCCGTCATGACGTTTCGCCTGATACATCGCGATATCGGCATCGCGCAGCAGTGCCTCGGGCTGGCTGTAGCTCGCGTCCGCTAGCACGATGCCGATGCTGGCGCTGGTGAAGATTTCCTGGCCACTGACGGTGAAGGGAATCAATAACGCCTGTTCAATGCGTGCGGCCATGGCTTGCGCGTTGTGCGCGTCGCTGATCTTGTTAGCGAGGATCAGGAATTCGTCGCCGCCGAGTCGGGCGATGCTGTCGTCCTTGTGCAGTTGGCTGGTTAAGCGCTGGCCGATGGCTACCAAGAGTCGGTCGCCAAGACTGTGGCCCAGGCTATCGTTGATGGTCTTGAAGCGATCAATATCCAGGAACAGCAAGGCGAACTGATAGCCCGGCTCTTGGCGCTGGCGCTCGAGTGCCTCGCCAAGGCGTCGATACATCAGGGCGCGATTGGGCAGTTGAGTCAGCTCATCGCGAAAGGCGTATTGGCGCAGCTGCAGCTCGACCTTCTTGCGCTTGCTGATGTCACGCCCGATAAGCAGCAGTCGACCGCGCTGGATGGCGCCGATGCGCGTGAGGCGTAGCTCAACCCAAAACGGCTGCCCAGCAAGCGTGCGCAGGCGACATTCGAGCTGCTGGGTGCGGCCGCAGAGCGCTCGATGCCAGCGCCGACGCCAAGCTCGTGGATCAGGATCGGCGAGCCAACTGATGATGGGACGCTGCTGCATCTGCTCGAAATCGGCCCCGAGCAGGCGCAACGCTTGTTGATTGGCCTCGAGCAACTGATTGTTCTGTGCGTCGATGATGACGAAGGCGTCTTGGGCGCTCTCGAACAGGGTCCGGTAGTCGATCTCGGCGCTGTGCAGCGCGCGTGTTGCGCTGCGTTGCTCGGTCAGTGCCAGGTAGACCGCAAGCACGGCTTCCGCGATCGCTTGATCGCCCGTCTCGAAGGCCAGCTCCACCCCGCCCAAGAGTTGGCGCCGATGGCCAAGCAACAGCATGCGGTCGCTTTTCGTCGAGCTCGCCCATAGCCAGCGTTGCAGGCCATGGGCAGCAAGCGCTTCATCGACCTTCGTTGGGATCTGCTCGGGTGCCGAGCTGATGGCCTGCTCTGGCAGAGGTGCGGAGAGCGGCAGTTGGAACGCCGCATCCAGACCGAGGGCGTGCTCGACCAAGAGCCGGTTGTGGCGCATGCCTGATAGGAGTGCCGCGCAGTCGACCTGGAGAACTTCCACCAGTAGGGCGACCAGTTTCTCGCCGAGCCAGTGGTCTGGTGCTTGGTCTGAGGGCTCCTGTCCCTCGAGCCGGTACAGGCGCTGAATGATGGCGGCGATGATGCGCTGGCGTTGCGCATCGCGGCGCGCGCTCCTGAGCTCGGCTTGAGCTCGCAGCAGACGCGATCCGATCTCATCAGATTGCTGGCGGTAGAAGTCGATCACCTCTTTCGCTGTTTGCACATCGTCCATTGGCTGTTGCTCGATCAATGAGGTTCAGTCGGGGCGGTGATGGTCGATCGTTTTAGCAGGCTTCTCCCGGGCTGTCATCCGGCGTGGTTGTGAAGACAGCGAGCACGCCGGTCCAGTCGAGCGGTCGGCAACGATCCCGAATGGGGGCGATCTCGACGCCAGAGAAGAATCCCAACAGTGGGCAGCGAGCACCGACCAGGGTGCGCACGGGTGCGGATTCGTCCTCATCCAGTCCGTTGAACGCCATCGCCCGGCCTATGCAGTCGATGTAGAGGCCAAACTCCAGCCTGGCGTCGCCGAGCTCCGCGAGCAGCCGCTCGGTTTGTTCTCGGGCTGAGTCAATCATGCGGTCTGTGTCGATGTCCATCAGCTGGACCCGTGTGCCTACCCTAAAATCCGCCTCGAACAGGATCAAGGCTCCAGATGCAGCGTCAGCGCCGACCACCAGCCGGTTGTTGTAGGCATCGTCGGAAAAGGGTGCGTAGGGCGCGCCTTGCTTTTCGCCAAGGGCCAGTGGGAGCGTCGCAGGGGAGAGCTGCGCGATCTCGGCCAGCGGGATCTTGAGGCGCTCGGCTGCGACCTCGAGGGCAGGCCGACCGTCAAGCTCGAGCACACGGGCACCCTCGATGCGCGTGATGGTCATGAAATCGCTGGCTGGGTAGCAGCCATGGGTGATGCGAATATGACTGCGAAGCCTCGCTGGCAGCACCAAGGCGACGGCGGTATGTTGGCATGGCGCCTGGCCATCGAAGACAACGCTGATCTCCATGTTCAGATCGCCGAGGGTGCCCGCACCAATCACGGCAGCCTCAAGATCGCCAAGCCCGTCATGGAGACCATCGACCAGTGGGCTTGCGACATGCAATTCGCGCGGGGATACCGTATGCAAGGAGTCGTAGAGGAGCAGGATGGTGGTGGCCTCAGGGCAGGCATCGCGCAGCGCGGTGCCGAGTCGTTTCCCCGTCGCGCGCATATCACAGAGCCCGGTCTCAGCGACGATGGCCCCAGGCATCAGCGATGGGCCGAAGAGGATGAGCCCGCACTCGAAGCCGGAGAGGCTGGTCCCGTTAGCGGTGATCAGGCCGGCGGTGCTACCGCCCACCACGGGGATGTCGCCCAGCACAGTGCGCAGGCCTGCAAGCAACGCCACTGGGTCATGCCGTCCACCGCCGAACGCCAAGGCCCAACTCGCCTCTGTCCCGAGCTGATCACTGGCCTCTTGAGCGGCCTGCTGGGCCGCGGTGAAGGCATCGTTATGGCTCGCCTCAGCAAAGGCTAGGTTGCGCGCGTTTGACATCATGAGGTCGATCAATTGAGGGAGGAAGGCCAGTGTGGCGGAGAGGGAGTCCACTGACTAGCCTGCTTGACCTCCTAGCCATACCTTAATGTTAGTCTGCCTGAGGCTGCCGACAAGCTGATTTTTGCGTTGGTGGGTTGAATTTGTGGCCTGATTTCAAGATCGGAAACATCGGTCGGATGGGGCTATACTCAGAGCGCAGTCGGGGGGCTCTAAACAGTTATATAGGGTTTTCTTTCAAGCGCAGTTTAGTAGCATGGCGTCTTCTTTCGGTCGTCGTCGCTGTTGTCTTCGTTTAGGGGGTTACAACCTTGTTGATCACGCTTGGTGCTCGTCGTCTTCGTCGTCTGTTTTCGCGCTCGCTACTCGCGACAGCCTTAGCCATGCCGGCTGTGGCGCTGGCTGAGACGCAGCAGGTGCATCTCTACAATTGGAACGACTACTTCGCCGAAGACACGTTGTCTGGCTTTGCCGAGCAGACGGGGATCGAGCCGGTGTTGGATGTCTACGACTCCAATGAGGTTTTGGAGGCCAAGCTGTTCGCGGGCAGCAGCGGCTATGATCTGGTGTTTCCAACCGCGCGGCCGTTCGCGGCACGTCATCTCGCGGCGGGACTCTATCGACCCTTGGACAAGGCGCAGCTGCCAGGGCTCGATCAGCTGGACCCGGCCATCATGGCCAGTCTGGCCGAGATCGATCCGGACAATGCCCATCTGGTGCCCTATATGTGGGGCACGTCCGGTCTCGGGCTGAATGTCGAGAAGGTGCGCGCGGTGCTCGGCGAGGATGCGGAGTTGGATACCTGGGCGCTGATCTTCGACCCGGACCAGGCCGCCAAGCTGGCCGCTTGCGGGATCAGTCTGTTAGACGACCCGACCGAGGTCTTCTCGGCCGCGCTGGTCTACCTGGGCAAGGACCCGAACAGCCTTGATCCGGCGGATCTGGATGCGGCCACCGAGCTGTTGAACAAGGTGCATCCTCATATCCGCTACTTCCATTCGTCGCAGTACACCAGCGATCTGGCGACCGGCGACCTCTGCGTCGCGCACGGCTATTCCGGCGATGTGCTGCAGGCGCAGGCGCGTGCCGAGGAGGCCAAGGGGCCGGAGATCGCCTATCTGATCCCACGCGAGGGTGCGGCACTTTGGACCGACGTGATAGCGATCCCGAAGGATGCGCCGAATCCCGCCGCGGCCCAGGCCTTCATCGCCTATCTGCTGCAGCCGAAGGTCATCGCCGAGGCCTCGAACTATGTCTACTATGCCAATCCGAATTTAGCCGCGACCGAGTTTCTCGATGCCGAGCTGCGTGATGATCCGGGCATCTACCCGCCAGCGGCGGTCAAGGCGCGGCTGTTCGTGCCGACCGAGCGCTCTGACCGCGAGATTCGCAACCTGAATCGGCGCTGGACGCGGGTCAAGGCGCAGCGCTGATGGACAGCGTTGAAGACGGACTGAAGCAGCAAGGATCGCTGTTCATCCCTGTGCATCCGCGGTTCTTTTAAACCAGGCTGTCGTTGCCTATGACGTCCATCGCGCGTCGCCACCCCGGACGATGACGTGCTGGTTTCACGGTCATGAGTGGCCAAGTCCCGCGCCCTGATACAAGTGTTGTCGACACTTGCCTGAACGGTCCAAGTCGCCGGAGGTTGAGCAGCCCAAGATGCCTGGTGTAGCGCCGTCCATCATGCCTGAGGGTGTACAGCCCATGATGCCCGAGCCCTGGCAGGACCCGCGCGCGGCGCCCTATGTGCGCATCGAGCGGGTGACCAAGCGCTTCGGCGAGGTCTATGCGGTTGACGACCTGAGCCTAAATATCTACCGCGGCGAGTTCTTTTCGCTGCTCGGCGGCTCCGGCTGTGGCAAGTCGACCTTGCTGCGGCTGCTGGCGGGGCTCGAACGGCCGACCTCCGGGCGCATCTATATCGATGGGGCCGATGTGACCCATCTGCCGGCCTATGCGCGGCCGGTGAACATGATGTTCCAGTCCTATGCGCTGTTCCCGCACATGAACGTGGAGCAGAACGTCGCCTTCGGGCTCAAGCAGGAGGGCATGCCACGGCAAAAGCGTGGCGAGCGGGTTAGTCAGATGCTCGACCTGCTGCAGATCAGCGAGCTACGGCGGCGCAAGCCGGAACAGCTCTCGGGTGGACAGCGGCAGCGCGTCGCCCTGGCGCGCAGCCTGGCCAAGCAGCCCAAGCTGTTGCTACTCGATGAGCCCCTGGGTGCCCTGGATAAACGCCTGCGCGAGAGTACCCAGTTTGAGCTGGTCAATCTGCAGGAGCGACTCGGCATCACCTTCGTCACCGTCACTCATGATCAGGAAGAGGCGATGACCATGTCGACCCGGATCGCGGTGATGCGTGCCGGCCAGATCCTGCAGGTCGACACGCCGACCGCGATCTACGAATACCCCAACTGCCAGGCGGTCGCGCGCTTCATCGGCTCGGTCAATCTGTTCCCGGGCAAGGTGGTCGCGGTTGAGGGGAATCAAGTACGTGTGGCCTCGCAGCTCGGGCCGATGATGCAGATGCAGGCCTTTCATCCATTCGCGATTGGTACGCCGGTGAGTGTTGCCGTGCGCCCGGAGAAGATGCGTCCTTGTGATCCAGGTAAGCCTGATAGCGCTGGGCGCGGAGCGAACGCGGCTCATTCTGAGGATGGTGGTGTTGGAGTCAATCGCCTGGAAGGCGTGGTCGAAGACATCGCCTATCTCGGCGATGTATCGATCTATCGAGTACGGGTGCAGGCGAGCGCGCAAGCGGCACTTGGGGCTAATATCGATGCTAACAACGCTAATGCCGACACAGATGCCGGCCCTGAAGACAGTCCAGGCTCGGTGATCGTTGAGATGACACTCACCAACATTCAGCCACGGACCGAGCAAGCCATGCCCTGGGGGCAGCGTGTGGTGATGGAATGGTCACCTACTAGCGGTGCCTTGCTGATCGATTAATGGCTCTCTTCACTTTTGCTCAGCGAGTATCCGTTGAGCTTCTATAGTGGCTATATCCAGATGTCGGGGCGAGTATCATGATCAATACAAACATAAGGGTCTTGGATGATGTTGAGTTCCTTGGTTAGCAGAGGCTTTGAAGTACTTGCCCTTCATCATGCGGAGGCAATACTGATTCACGATATGCCAGAAGCACTCGCGGAAATTGAAGAGGTACTTGGCGAAATTGAAATTCCTATTGAGGAACTTGTACGCGGCGGTGGTGGGGAGAGCCCGCTCACTCAACGTATGAGGCGTGCTTTGGCGCAATGCGGCTGGAACAAGCATAATTTTGAAATAAAGAAAATCGTGGACGGTGAGGAAAAGGAGTCAATATCGCATGAAATTGATCATGTTAAGCGATTTTTATCGGGTATTTTTGCTCTTGAAATCGAGTGGAACAATAAGGATCCATTTTTTGATAGAGATCTGGAAAATTTCAAGAGGCTGCACGCAGATGGTGTCATATCGATCGGAGGAATCATCACTCGAGGTACCTCCTTGCAAAATGCTTTACGGGAGAGGGTCGCAGGATTTGCGCGAGATCATGGTATAATAAGTACAGATAATCTTTCAGAATATTACAGTCCGACAAGTCGACAGCTTACCAATATAGAAAGAGCTGTAAAAACTGTAGGTTCTTTTGATGAAGGGTGGGCGCGTGCTTTTGTTTCAGATAAATTTGGAGAGGCAACAACGCACTGGCGGAAACTTGAAGATCGTGTGCGGCGAGGTGTTGGAAATCCTTGTCCATTGCTTCTAATTGGAATACCGGAATCAGTTCTGATTGGATAACCATTAGTGAAATGAATATGGTCGGAAAAGTATATAGCATCGCTGAGCCAAATCCCTCAAAAGATTTGATTGAGAAAGTCACGAGTCAGTACTCGACTATATTGGCAGATCCGCCTTGGCAATTCCAAAATCGGACCGGCAAAGTAGCTCCTGAGCATCGGCGTTTATTGAGATATCCAACGATGGAGGTTAAAGAAATAATGGATCTCCCGGTTTCTCAGTTAGCTGCTGCAAAGTCTCATCTTTATTTGTGGGTTCCGAATGCACTTCTCATGGAAGGCCTTAAGGTGATGGAGGCGTGGGGCTTTACCTATAAGACAAATCTTGTATGGTACAAAGTCCGTAAAGACGGAGGCCCCGACGGGCGGGGTGTAGGGTTTTACTTTCGCAATGTCACAGAGTTGATTCTGTTTGGGGTTCGGGGGAGCATGAGAACACTTCCGGCGGGTAGAACCCAGGTAAATTTATTTGCTACGCGTAAACGCGAGCATTCACGAAAGCCAGACGAGATTTACGATTTAGTTGAGGCGTGCTCACCGGGGCCATATTTGGAGCTTTTTGCACGCTTTAGGCAACAGGGTTGGCATCAATGGGGGAATGAAGACGTGGAAGAAAACTCACTGTATGGGGTGGCTAAGCGTAATGGACATGCTGACCGACAGCTTAGGCTATTGGAGTCGCCAAAAGGCTACAAGGCGGCGGAATAGCTTTTGATCGCTTCGCCTAACAAGTCCATGCGGCCGACTCTCATACCTCTGCACGGCTTGTCGCTGGCGTTAAATAAAACATGGCAGCCCGGGTTTGCGATGTCAGCCTCGATCCAAAATCCCCACTTTCTGCTGCGCCGACTGCATTCGCTGCTCGGTCTGGTGCCGGTGGGCGCCTTCCTGATCTTCCATCTCTGGGAGAACTCGCAGTCCCGCTTCGGTGCGACACACTACAACGAGGAGGTGGTGGGTGCGCTGCAAGGGCTGAACTATTTGCTCCTGCTCGAGCTTTTCGTCATCGCCTTGCCGCTGCTGTTCCATGCCGGCTATGGGCTGCTGATCATCCGTGACGGGCAGGCTGAGCCGCGCCGTTATGGCTATCTGCGCAACTGGCTGTACTGGCTGCAGCGGATCTCTGGCCTGGCCTTGATCCTGTTTCTGCTGCTGCATGTCGGACTGACTCGGATTGCAGGGCTGGTTGATCCGGCGATCAGTGCGGATCTGTTTGGCCACATGCAGCAGGCGCTGTCGCAGCCGCTGATCTTCGCGCTCTACCTCATCGGCGTGCTGCTGGCGGTGTTTCATCTGGCGAACGGCATCGCCACCGCCGCCATCGTCTGGGGGCTGACCAGTCGTGCCGAGGCGCAGCGGCGTTTCGGCTGGTTTTGCGCTGGGCTTGGGCTGCTGCTCGCAGCGCTCGGGGTGCATGGGCTGATCGGATTCTTGATCGCGCCGGGCGCCGGAGTCACGACATGACGGTTGCCTGCATCAGTGCCGCTGGGATGAATGCGGCAGGTCTGAATGAAGCCGGTATCAATGCTGCCAGCCTGGATGTCGCCAGGAAGCAGCCAGCAAGAGTACAGCAACGATGAAGGGATCTGACACCGGGCCGCAGGTGATCGTGATCGGCGGCGGCCTCGGCGGTCTCTGGGCAACCCTGAGCATCGCCGAGGCCGGGCATCGGGTGATGCTGTTTTCGCTGTTCGAGGTGATGCGCTCGCATTCGGCCTGTGCCCAGGGTGGCATCAATGCGGTGCTCGATATGAAGGGCCAGCGCGATAGCGTGCAGCAGCACATCGTCGATACCATCAAGGGTGGCAGCTATCTCGCCAATCAACCGCCGATCCAATCCATGTGCGAGGACGCGCCGGGGCTGATCCGCACCTTCGAGCGCATGGGCGTGACCTTCTCGCGCACGCCTGAGGGGTTGCTGGACCAACGCCTGTTCGGTGGCGTCAAGCACAAACGCACCTGCTTTGCCGGTGCCAGCACCGGTCAGCAACTGCTCTATGGCGTCGACCAGCAGGTGCGTCGGCTGGAGACCGAGGGCAAGGTTGAGAAGCAGGAGTGGTGGGAGTTTCTCTCGATCGTCAAGGATGCCGACGGCGTCTGTCGCGGCATCGTTGCGATGGATCTGCGCAGTCTCGAGGTGCGCGCCTTCCACGCTGATGCGGTGGTCTTGGCCACCGGTGGGCTGGGGCAGATCTATGCGCCCAAGACCACCTGCTCGACCAACTCGACCGGCGCCGCCGCGAGTCGTGTCTACCAGCAGGGTGCGCGCTTTGCGAATGCCGAGTTCTTCCAGTTCCATCCCACGGCGATGCTGGGCGAGGATAAGACGCGTTTGATGACCGAGGCCGCGCGAGGCGAGGGCGGTCGGGTCTGGGTGCCGAAGGACCCCAACGATCGGCGCGAGCCGCTGCGTATCCCCGAATCCGAGCGGTTCTATTTCCTTGAGGAATGGTACCCGACCTACGGCAACACGGTGCCACGCGATATCGCCTCGCGCGCGATTTGGAAGGTGACGCGTGAGTTGGGTCTAGGGGTCGGTGGTGCTGGTGCCGCTGGTGCTAGTGCTAGTGCTAGTGCTAGTGCTAGTGCTAGTGCTAGTGCTAGTGCTAGTGCTAGTGCTGGTGCTGGTGCTGGTGCTGGTGCTGGCCGTGTCTATCTCACTGTCTTAGTCTCT
>NZ_JAYESN010000067.1:0-24953 GCF_034860625.1 Lamprobacter sp. | reverse complement strand
AACGATCTCGCGCAGCCGTGCCAGGAGGCGCTCGCGGCGGTCCTCAGCAGTCACGAACAGCGTCCAGCCAGGTTGCTCGATCCTCAGGCCCCAGAGCGGCGTGCCGAGCGCGATCATCGCCGCCTCGTAGAGCAGCATCGTGGTCTTGCCGGTGCCACCGGGGGCGACCACTTGCGCCACGTCGGCATAGAGATAGCGATCCACGATGCAACGCGGTGCCAGCGTCGCGCGAGCGATCTCCACATCGGACGGGACCAACACTCGGCGCGACGGTGGTCGGGTCTCGATCCTTGGCCCCTCGGCGAGCAGTGCATCCAATTCGGCCTGTGCTCGCTCGATCAGCTCAGCAGGGTCGCTGCTGTCCTCCTGTTCGGCCAGGTGGCTCCCCAAGGCGCGCAGGCGCCGTCTGGTGCCGGCGGCTTGGATGAGCTTGGCGTAGTGAGTGGCATTGGCTGCCGTGGTGGCATCGGCAAACAGCGAGACAATCAGGTCGTGGTAACGGCGGTCGTTGAGCGCGTTCAGCAGCATTTCCGGCTCGGGTACAATGCCGTCATCGCTCAGCGACACGATTGCAGCGAACACCTCGCCGTGGTCGTCGTTGCCAAAATCGGCTGGGGACACCAGGTCCACAACGCGCGAGACGGCGTCGGACTCGATCATCAAACCACTGAGCAGCGCACGCTCCGCGCGGCTGATGATTGCACGCTGAGACGCATCGTGGTGTTGCTCCCACGGCTTGGGGAGGCCTTGCTTAGTTTTGCTCAAGGTCCGCACCTCAGAGGCAGATGCCATCGACGTTGACAGCATGGTTGGTGGCGAAGTGGTCGCCGGCCCGGATGCGCCTCTCCAGCCGATCCGTCGGCAGGGCAGCGAGCAAGCCCGGGCGGCACCAGTGCTGACGCCGATGCTCGTCAGCCAGATCACGCAGCGTCAGCAGTCCGCGCGCGCGGCGCCAGGCCAGTGCTTGGGCCTCGTCGTGGCGCTGGCGATCCTGGTCAAGGGCGAGAATCTCGGGGGTCGATGGTGCACTAGCGATGAGGCGGTGCGCCTGCTCATCAGTATCGGAGCTAGAACTGCCCGTGTTGGGTAGCACCAGCTGCCTCTCAGGTGCTCCGGAGGTAGCCGCTGGAATCTGTTGCACATTCAAGCCGGTAGCACGGTTAGCACCGGTAGCACGGGAAAACACGGGGCTTTGGTCGTCTGTGATCGGTTCCGCTTGTTGATCAGACGTCACCACCGTGCGAGCCGCGTCTTGGTAGGCCGTCATGGTTTGACCCCGTCGGCGTCTGAACAGCCACGACCAGGGTCTAGATCGGGGCTGAGATCGATCCCTGACCAAGGGGGTATTGAACGGCGACTGGGGATTGCTGGCTGGCGTCGTCATCACATCCACCTCCGTCACTGTCCGCGCGCGGCGTGCAGTTGGTTGACGAGGGCGTGCATCGCTTCGGGTGTCGCGCCAGCCGTGAGGGCGCTGATAACGGCGTCGATCTCATGGCTGGGCCAAGCGACGGCGCGTTGGCCGATCTTGACCGGGCGTGGCAGTACACCAGCGGCGATATCGGCATAGACACTGGCGCGGGAGCGGCCAATGCGGCGTTCAACTTCGGGGCGGCGTAGGAGAGAGAGGGTGTGGGGCATCGTTACGGCATCCTGGTTGTGGAGATCAGTGCTGGGCGGGATAGGTCCCGCGGCCAGCGTGCTGTCTTCAGTACTCAGGAAGCGCCGCCGGTGCTCAATACCGGGCTTGGCCTAAAGGCTGCTCAGGGGTCGTAAGCCGTCTGCGGGCAGCCTGGCGCTGAAGACCTTGCTAGCATCCACTCGATCCGGCTTTGCCCGCGACAGTGAAAGATCATCGATTTCGGCACGTTTCGCGATGCAGCGGTGCCTGACGGTCTCGGCAGCGAGGGATTGCCCCGTCATTTTCAGCCGGTACAATCAGTCTCAACGACCACGAGTTGCTCGGCGAAATCGATCACGCAGTGACGAACGATCCTGCCATTGAGGCATGCTCCGCAACGACGACCTATGCAGGCTCAGTGACATCGATGCCAATCGGCTTGCCGTCAGCGGTGTAGTCGACAAGCAGTTCAGAACCGGCCTATTCGACATGGTCGCTCTTGTCGCCCGGCGCGCGGGGAAGCATCGCACATCGCAGCGCCCCAGCGCTCCATGCAGTCCAGATCGCACGAGCCGCCTCCGTCCCCCGGCATTGCTGCGGCTACCGAGACGATGACAGGCTGACTGAGCGGTTGAGCCAACGCTGAGCGCCGTCAATATCCAAGAGATAGCTGGCCAGCACTTCCCGCTCAACCCAGGGCGGCATCAGCGACTGGAACTTGCTTAACCGATAACTTGACAGCGATGCGGCGATGCCCTCCCAGAGCGTTTTGTCCGTCCAGAACGCCTCACGACCGAGATCCTCAAGCACCTGAATGAACACCCGGCCATCGATCGCATCCCCTCGCACGCGCAGGCTCAGATTGTCCGTTGTGACCTTCCAATCGTCTTTCAGGGCATTCAGCGCATAGCGCAGCGTGGAGTTGATCGTACCACCGGCAAAGGTCCACCAACGGATCTCCTCGCGCTCGATCTCGATCCCTCCGATCCCCGGGGTTAGCAGGTCGCCCAACTCGCGACGCCGCTGTTCGAGCCCGTCCATTGCCACCTCCGACACATAGCGGTAGCGCTCATCAGAGGTCAGGATCGACAGCATCTTCTGGCACAGCTCGAATCCCAGAAATTGGGGAAGATAACCACCCCAGGTGGGCTGTCGACCGCGTGGCGCCGGCTCAACGACAACATGGCGATCTTCATGCCGAACCTGCACAACGGTCCATGCGCGACCGCTCAGGAGGAAGCAGCTGACCCCATCGACAAGCCGATCGACGAAATCCTGATTCAATGCGCCAAGACTGCGCCCGGACGCACGCTGAACGCTGTAGCTCTGGGGGCTTTCAAACACCGAATAGATCGCCATGAAATGACGCCTGCCGAAGGCGTGCTCGGTCTTTGGCCCGACCACAAGCAGGCCACTTACCAACCGCAGGAACTGCCCGCGCAGCATCCAATCGATCAGCGCGTCGAACTCCGCGCGCTGGATGTCGTGGAAATCAGGCACCTTGGACAGCAGCGACCAAGCCTCCTCAATCCCCACCCCATCCTGCGCCAAGGCGAGGGCGATCAGCTGATGAATCAAGACCGGCCAGCAGCGTCCATCGATCCTGACGGATTCAACCCAACCCGAGCGCGCCAGCTCGATGAGCGCGGTCGCCTGCAGGGCCGCGTCAAGGGTCTCGCACAGAAAGGTCGTATTCGACGCCTGACCAGGCCGCCGACCCGTGCGACCCATGCGCTGCAGGAACGCGCCCACCGTCGCCGGCGCATCGGCCTGCAAGACCCGATCTAGGTCACCCACGTCGATACCCAGCTCCAAGGTCGAGGTGCAGACGATGCAGCAGGCATCGGCGCCACCCTGAAAGCGCGCTTCGGCTAAGTCACGCTCTTCTTTCGAGATCGCGGAGTGGTGCACGAAGGTGTCGATCCCCGAGCGCCCCATCTGCTGGGCAACGGCCTCGGTGATGGCGCGGGTCTGGCAAAAGAACAGGCTTTTGGATCCTCGCGCCAGGGTCGCGGCCGCCGCCGCGCGCGCCGCCAGCTCGGGACGCAGCACGACCTTCAGATCGCGCTGCTGTGGATCTGCTGGCGGACGGATGACCTGTCGCGGACGCCGCGAGCTGCCACTCAGCCAGGCCAGGATCATCTCGGGATTGCCAACGGTTGCGCTCAGGCCGACACGCTGCACATCGCAACGCGACAGCGCAGCGAGCCGCTCGACGACACTGAGCAGGTGCGCCCCGCGATCGGTGCCGGCAAGCGCGTGGACCTCGTCGATGATCAGAAACCGCCATGCCGCGAACAGCCGAGACGTCTCGACCCGCGACGAGATCAGCATGACCTCGAGCGACTCGGGCGTGGTCATCAGCAGCTCAGCGGGATCGCGCAGGAACCCTCGCCGCTCCGACTCGGGCGTATCGCCGTGCCAAACACAGCGCCGCAGTCCAACCATCTCCGTGTAGAGCCCCAAGCGATCCGACTGATTGTTCAGCAGCGCCTTGATCGGCGCGACATAGAGGGCCGCAATGCCTTGAGCTGGCTGCTGAATTAAATCGGCCAGCAGCGGAAACACCGCCGCCTCGGTCTTGCCGCCCGCCGTTGGCGCCAGGATGACGGCGTTCGCGCCATTTAATAACGCTTCTCCAGCCTGTTCCTGCACCGGGCGCAGACTCGACCAACCCAGACGCGCGACAATGGCCTCCTGCAACCGGGGCGGGAAGCGCGCGAAGACGCTCACCACACATCCTCTGCCGGCACCAGCTCATCATCCGCGTCAAGCTCCGAACGCTCAATTGGCGGGCTCGTCGCCCCAGATAGCACCTGCGCCTCCTCGCTCCCGAGGGGCGTTGCCGAGAATCCATAATCACGGGCGGGATCGTAATCGGCCTGCTCATCGACCAGATCCATCTGGGTGACGAACTCGCGCATGAACTGGCGCGGCACGATGCCGACGTCCCCCTTGAATCCGGCCGTCACCTCGGCAACCAAACGGTCGATAAAGGCATCATTGATCTGGGCTTCCAGCCGCAGCGGATCGGATGCCGGAAACAGCTCCCGCAAGCGCGTCGCCACCGACCTGAGCCGATCGGCTGAGAATGGCGTCAGCTCCAGCTGGGCCTGACGCAGGCTCGCGAAGCGGCCCTGCTTAAGAAAACGGATGCGATCATGCAAGGGCGCCAGGCCAGCCACGCCTTGCCGGCTATCAAAGAACTCCGGCGTCCCCGTGAACACCCACAGCAATCCAGGGTAAGACCCGGCGGCATCGGCGATCTGGCGAATCCCATTCAGCGACTTGTGCCGCGAATCCCGGCGCATCCGCAGGATGGTCTCCGCCTCATCGATGACGATCGCCAGACCCCGGTAGCCCGCGGCCTTGACGATCTCGAGCACACCGCGGAGATAATCAAGCGCATTGCGGCTCTCGATATCGCCCTTGATACCAGCGGCCTTTTTCGCCGACGCCGCCACGTTGCCGCTGCCCGACAACCAGGAGATCAGCGCACCCGCATTGGTGGTATCCCCCGCCTGCTTCAGATCGAAGATGGTCTGGATCACGCGCACGAAGTCCACTGGCGCTTGCCCACCGGTCGCGGCAGCCAGATCCTCGTCCAACCGGCGGCGAACGCGATCATCAAAATCTGGCGCATCCTCCGACTGACCCGCGGCGATCAGCGCCTCCTCCACCTGCCCGATCCAGCGATCCAGGATGTCTCCCAACGCACCGCGAGGACAGAGGTTGGTCGCCAGCTCGGTCATCACCTTGCGATACACGTCATCGAAGCGCTGAAAGCGGAGATCGTTATCCGAGACGACGACAAAACTCGTCGCGAAGCCCATCGCTTGGGCGTCCAGCAGACTGAGGCGCGCCATGAAGGTCTTGCCGCAGCCATAGCCACCGCGCAGAAACTTCACCGTCCCCTCGCCGCTGCTCGCCAGATCCAGCTGGCGCCGCATCTCGCCACGCTGCTTATCGATGCCGATGGCAAAGGCATCCAGACCGCGCTCGGGTACCAGGCCCTTGCGCAGCGCCTCGAACAGATGCGCCAGGTCAGCCTTGGTCAGTGTCGTCATGCCATCCCCCTTCTTTCACGTAGCGCTTCACACCGCCAACCACATCGATGCGCACGGCGAAGGGTGCATGCAAGGCGTATTGTTCTACCTCGCGCGCGAAGCGCCGCGCGGCACGGGCGCCACCCAACATCCCGATCACCTCCGTTTCGGTGATCAGCCCATGGGTGTCGAGGTGCGCGAAGACCTGACGAATCGAGGCATCCGCAAGCCGCTCCAGCCAGGCCTTGCTTCCAGCGCTCGCCAAACTCGCCGCACTCACCGCGGTTCCGGACCGCTCCTGAGTACCCATCGCGGTGATGGGCGGCTGCTCGGTGCGGGTCGCGGTCACCGCGAACCGGCCATCGACCAAGCAAGGCGCAAGATTCACCTCGGCGGCGGGATGGAACAGCTCCACCAGCACCCGCGTCTCCCCTGCACCGCTGAGCCGAAAGAACAGCTCGAAGGGACGGCCAACCTCAACACTGAGGGAAGCACCGATCAGCTTAGCGGCGCCCCGCACCTGGCAAAGATCCACCCGGACTGTCTCGGCGCCCACCGCTTCGGACCCCGCGGTCTCAACTCCCGGCACGCGCAGGGCCAGCTCGACCTCGGCACGACCGCCGAAATCCAGCGCCCCCTGTCCTGCCGGCGAGACCTCGGCCGCAATGCAATGCATGCCGGCCACGCCATCGAGGCGCCGGGCGCTGAGCCGATAAGCGGTCGCATCGCCACCCGCCGGATGCCGATGCACCAAGGTCAGCACCGGGATCACCCGCTCCTGCAGGCTGTTGCCGCCGTGAACAAAGCCACGTCCGCGTTTGCCGGTATCGAACACCGCCGTGGTCTCGGGCATCATCAAGTGCAGATCGGTCCCCTCATAACCCAGTTCACTGAGCGGCACACGCACCTCGCCGGCATGATCAGCGGCCTGCTCCGAGAGCAGATGGCGGCGCTTCGGATCGACCTTGCGTCCATGCGCCAGGGCCGCAGCACGCGTTGGATCGACCAACAGAAAACCATGGTCAGCCGTGATCACAAAGCGCCGCACGCCGGCCTCACGCAACAGCCGCCAGGCGGCCCGAAGACGCTGGATCGCTGGGTCGAAGAACGCCGGCCCAACGCCCTTTTCACCCGCTTCGTCGATCTCCAGGCTGGAGACGACGACCAAACGCGCCCGAGAGACGGCTTGCCGAAGCGATGCCGCGTCACGCTGCAACACCTCGTTCAAGGTCAAGGATGGCAGGGTCGTCCCCCCAACCCGCGACTGCATCGCGCGCCGGCGCGTCTCCGGATCGGTCACCGTAAACTCGCCGGTCGAGAATCCCGTGATTCGCCCATCCGCGATGGCCGGCCGCAAGCGGCCCTGCTGTGCCGCCGGACCCGAACTAGCCCCGGCATGCGCACCCGCAACCGGCGCCAAGACATTCATGCCCACGGCAGTCACCGTCGGCAGCTCGGCCAGACGCGCAGCGAGCCGAACCTGGCTGCCCGCCGTGTTGGCAAGCAATCCGAACAGCTCCTCGGCCATCTCATAGCGCAGCGCATCGACGAGAAACAGCGCGGTAGCTCCCGCACCATCAAGCAGCGGCTCGACCACCTCAGCGAACAAGGTCCGCTGCCGAATTCCTGGCTCCGGCAGGAATCCCTCCGTACGGCAGAGCTGGCTGAAATCGCGCGCCCAGGCATCGGCCCAGGTGCGCCAGAACCCCGTGACCCGGTCCACCTGTGCCCGAATCCGATCGAAGGCCTGCACCTGGGGGTAGAGCAGGGCAAGACGTTGCTGCTCCAAGTGACGGTGCGCCTGATCGGCGCTCGCGCCCGCCTCGACATAGCGTTGGACCGCCTCAGGCAGGTCAGTCGCCCCAAGCCGATCCCCGGCCGTTTCGATCGCAACCCCGAGCTGCGCGACCGCCTGCAATAGCCGCCAGGCGGATGTGCGCGCCGCGTCCTGTCGCAGCCAGAAGCGCTGGCCATCCGCGCGCCGCTCGGCCCAGTCCAGCACCGACTGCCAGTGCCCCGATCCGAGCCGATCCAGTGCCCCGGCGAGCAGGATCTCCTCCTCGAAGCGGAAAGTCTCGGTCGCACCCAGATCCTCCGGTTGCGCCCGCTCCGCCTCATCCAGCAGCCAACCCGAGGTATCGTCCGCGACGCTGATGTAAAACGAGGGGTAGCTTGACCGCAGATGCTGGCAGAGCGCCGTGCAGGCCGTCGCCAAGGCCGCCGGCAAACGCAACGCCGACGCGAGTCGGCCATCGACCAGCGGGCGTTTCAGATCCTGGACGTACTCGACACAGAGTGCCCAGCCAGCGGCAACAAAGGCGACCTCGTCAGCCTTTCCGCTGGACTGGGACAAGAAGCGCTCCTCCCAATCGACTGGCATCCCAAGCATGGCGCGAAGCTGCGTCATCAACGCCGTGTGATGGCCCGGCTCCGCGACCTGGGCGGCAAGGGTTCCGGCGCCCAATAGATCGTCGAACAGGCCGTTCAGGCTGACACTGCGCAGCGAGGCCGCCAGCGCATGGGTTTCGGCATCCAGACGCGCGCTCAGCCAGGCGTCGGCGCCGTCCAGCGTGATCTCGCCCTGCGCTAGGAAGGCGGCGACCGTCTCTCGCGGCAGCTTGCCCGTCGCGGCCTGATTGACCAACGTCTCGATCGCCCGCTGAAATTGCGTCCCAGCCTTGTAGAGTTCAAAGAGCGGCGTTCGATGCACCGTCTCCGGACTGAAGCCTGGCACATGGATCACCAGCGGCATCGGGTCAACCGCGCCCGTTTCCGATTCCAGCGCCAGCAGAAGCTCCAGGAAACTGCCGCGATAGCCATAAACAGGGTAAGGAAGCGTCGCTTCACGATGCAGCTGCTGGAGCCGATCGGCGAAGGCCGAATACTGGTCATCCAGATCCAGCCAGACGACGACACCATGCCGACGCACGGATGCTCTGAGCTGCGACTCCAGCAAGGAGGAGACTGGACCCAGCCCTTTCATCAGGATATCCACCACCCGATTGGCATCATGCCCGTTCGGCACCCATCGTCACGCTGGACTCTGGCTGCGCGCGGAACATCCGTACCCGCAGATAATCGTCCGTCGCCTCGAACTCCGGGGCCAGTCCGTTGTACGCCAGCAGCAGCGGAACGATCTTCGTGCGCACGCCCATGCCGCGCGCATCCACGTAGCCATAGTCCCGCAGCACGTCCACGATCAGCGGGTTGCGTGGTGAGCGCTGTCCCGCCAGCATCTTTTCCACCGTCATGGAGTTCTGCAAGGCGCCCGGACTCTTGACCTCCAGCCGGTCTTTGTAACGCACCACCTCGACATCCTCGATGCGCGTCCAGTCCCGGTGTGCCAGGGCATTGACCAGGGCCTCCCGCAGCGCGGGGACAGGAAAATGCCACTGGCGATCACGTCGCACGCCATCGCTGAGATCGGCCGCCTCCTCCGAGACGAAGGGACGCATGCGCTCCAGCAACGACTCCATCAGACCGCCCCGCTCCAACGCCCTGCTGCCGCCCAGGCTCCGCCACAGCCCCACGAGCGGCTCATCCAGCACGGCGTCGTCGGCGGCGGCATAGGACATGTCACCCCCATGGAACGCCATCCAACGCACACCCGCTTGGCGCAGCGCCCGGCGCGGCCGGCGGCCGAACAAGACCAGCCCAGCGATCGTGCAGACGGTGCCCGCGCCCTCGACGTCCACCATGAAGCCCAGTGCAACAAGCCTCCGAACCCAGGCCGCGGCATCGGTGGGGACATCGGGATCGGCGAGCACATGGGCCAGGTAATCATGCAGGCGTTCTTGGTCCAATTCCTCGAACCCCGTGCCTGACACCGGAAGCAGCTCCGCGTGCAGCATGCCGCCGAGGGCGAACAGCCGCGCCTGCTGCTCGCGCGACGCCTTGCGCGAGACACTGCCGGCACGCACGAAGATCTCCTCGCGACCCTGGTGGCGGACCACGTAGGGCTTTGCCGTCCCCTGGGTCAAAGAGATCACCGCGACCCGATGGCGATCGTCGATCCGAACCGTCTCGAAGAACGGCAGGATCATGGGATGCACGTAGCGGCCGAACACCGTATCCATAACCCACTCCTCCAGGTTCTCCCGTTGGATGCCGCTGATGCGGCCATCGTCCTCCACGCCAAGCAGGATCACGCCGCCCTGGAAATTGGCCAGCGCCACGACCTCTTTCGCCAACTGTTCCGGGCGCAAATCGTCGCGCTTGAATTCGACGCCGGAGTTCTCGCCGTTGGCAATCAGTTCGAGCAGCTCGGACCTAGTCATGATCTCAGCAACCTCCAGTCTCCAAATTGCCCGCGGAAAGAAGATCGTCGATCGATGTGAGCTGTCCCAACAGCGTCTTCCGCTCATCGACGAGCGCTGGATATTTGCTCACCAGAGCAGCGCGGGCCTTTGGCTCATCCGGGGCGCGAAGATGGAAGTCGGCCTTCTGCTTGGCGATGAGATCCAACTCCAGTTGCCAGCAGGCGCAGGGATGTCGAGACCAGAGCCCAGACTCCAGCAGGCTCAGCTCGGCCTGCGGCTGCTTCTGCTTGCGGCGACGACGCAGCACCTCTTTCGCGACGGCGGCCAGCGCGGCCTTCCAGTGTGCCTGCAGATAGGCGGCGCGGTGCGCGACATCGCCACCATCGCCACGATACGGGGCCTCTTCGATACGGAAATCCGGGCCGATCTCATCTTGCAGCCGCAGCTCCCAGGACCAGGCGCGGGCCGGGTGATAGGCCCAGAAGCAGCCATGCGCGACGCCGAGCGACGGGTCTTGGCGGCACTTGGCGTCGACCCGCTCGGGCCAATGGCGCATCGCCAGATGGGACCAATCGTAGTCCTTCTTGCCAGCAGCGCTCGCCAGCTCCTTCCACCACTTCTTGGGGTCTTTCCATTGCGGCTCCAGCAGCGGCCAGAGCGCGGCGCTGTTGATCATCACGCCGTCATCGAGGTCTGGCGCATAGGTTGCATCGCAGGCGCGGGCTGGGCAGTGAGCGTCGGTCGGCGGCGCGCCCCGCTCGGCGCACTGCTCGACCAGGGCGATGAAATCGGCCAGCTCCTCGCGCCAGCGCAGCACCGAGGCATAGCGGCGCTCCGCGGCCTCGGCGGCGCGGCGATCAGCGCCATCGCGCGCGGCGCGCAGGTCCGCCAGCTCGCCGTCCAAGCGCTGCGCGGCTGGGCTCAGGTGATCCGCCAGCAGCAGCCGCAGCGTGCGGGCGTCCCAGCGATGGATGTTGATCCAGGCGACGAAGGTACGCTTGGCCGAGGATAGCGGCCAATGGATCGGCCGGTTCTCGTACATCGCCTTGTGGACATCCTTGAAGAATTTGAGCCGCAGCCAGGTGCGCAGGTTTGACTTGGCATCGATGCGCGCGCCCTGCTCGGCCCAGGCCTGGTGTAGCACGGCCGCCGCCGGGTGCCCGAGTCCATCGCGGTGATCGCCGACCTCCAGCGTGCCGTCCAGGAACAGGATGCCCGCCGGCAGCGCGTGGCTGAGGTCGGCGCCCGAGTCGGTATCGGCTGGGTCGAGGATGCCCCAGCCGCCGCGCCCCTCGCCGCCACCGAAGCGGCCCAGCGCGACGCCGAGCGCGAAGCTCAGATGATCAGTGGGTGGCTCCGGGTCGTACTCGGGCTCATAGGGTGGCAGCGGCGCGCCTTGCGGGCGATCGACCGCGGATTGCGCCCAGGCTTGGGCATGGCGCCAAGGGGATGAACCGGGGTGTTTGAATTCAATAGATGGTTCTCGGCGGGATTCATGTTCAGAAAAAGCAATCTCTAAGCGCAGTAACACGTCTTCTGATCTAGCATCGGAACGAATCGAAAGCCGTAATACATCAAGCTTTTCAAAATGATTACCTGGATTTAGAGACTCCAGGATATATCGAGCCCTAGTGCTATTCAGATTGCACAATACAATATCTAACCGGCGTCCTAAAACTGTCGCCCCCATATTTCCGATTATGGAGCGAAAACGATGGGAGCGTGCGCGAAACTGATTGCCAATCATGCTAAAAGCGACACCAGGTCGAAAGTAGGCATCCTCGCCACGACCATAGCGATTAATTGGAGCTGTTCCAATTTGAAGGCCCCGAAAATGCCAAAGCACAACAGATTCTAGCTCATGTATCCATTGCCGTTTCTCTGCACCATCTATCCAAGGCGCCCATCTAAATTTTTCAAAAGTAAGTGGGCATAACTCGATATCTGAGAGTTTGGCTTGCTTTAACAAGCATACAGTGTGTGGCAAAATCTCCCAAGCGCGCCGGACAAATCTTGTGTTATCGCACGTGGTCAGCCCCTTAAGGATTTTCCAATCTGCTCCAAGCTTAGGTTCTCGCGAATAGCCGCTAAGAAACTGCAGAGGCCACCAGTAAAGCACCGGCCTTTCTTCTATCTCCTTAAAAGAACTCTCTCTAAAATAATAGACCCCGATAAGACATTGAGTTGCCGCCCGCTTCCGCCGCGTACGCTCACTATCCCGCGACCGATCATCCAACGCGGTCGGTTGCAAGGCAACGCTCTGCTCAGATGCCGGCGGCACATTACGAAACACACTGACCACCACCGAAACCACCTCATCCGGCACCTCCTCAAAGGCACCACGGTCAAAATCCCCCAACGCCCGCAGGTCATACCGCTCCAGCAACCAAGCACGCAGCTCCGCGTACTGCTTGATGAACATCCAGTTGCGCATGGTCAGCAGCGCCGAGGTGCCACCCTCACGGACCAGTTGCAGCCCGCGCAGCAGGAAGGCGGCATAGAGATCGGCCTTGCCAAGCGGGTAGCGACGCTTGATGTAGCTGGCATCGGCCAGCTTGGCCGTGCCCTGATACGGCGGATTGCCGATCACGAGATCGTAGCGGCCGGGCTTGATCATGCGCAGGAAGCGCACACCGGCGGCGAGCTGCTCGCCATGCAGGCGCAACCCTAGGTCATTGCCGCCGCTATGGCGGGCGAGGAAGGTCTCCAGCCGCTCCAGGATGTCCGCCCTGGCTTGGTCGCGACTGATCGGGGTCACGGGCGGCGCGGCTTGCTGGCCCATGCTCCGGGCAGGCCGCGCCTTGTCCCGTCCAACAGCAGGGGCCTCGGCGCGATCGGTCGCGGTAGCCTCCTCGCCGGGAAAGAGCTGGAACTGCTCGGGCGGCTGGCGGCCCAACTCGGCCTCATGCTGCTCGATCGCCTCGTCGACCGCGCGATCGATCTGCAGCAGGCTGCCCAGATGATCGGCGCCAGCCAGCGCCTGAATCAGGGTGTCGGTGAGCGCGGCTGGGATGCCAGTCTCGCGCTCAACCTCGCGGCGCAGTTCCAACAGCGCGGGGTCGTCATCGGGCAGACTCGCCAGGCGCAGGTTGGAGGCGACCAGGTTCAGCCGCGCCGGGCGCGCCTCCGGACAGAGGCGCCGCGCCTTGAGCCAGAGCGCGGCGGCGGCGATCTGCACCGCGCGCGGATCGAGGTCGATCCCATGCAGGTTATGAGCGAGGATGCGCTCGACGATGGCGCGCGGGGACCAGCGCGGATCATCGGTCTCGTTGCGGTGGCGCGCCTCTTCCAGATACAGCGCAAACAGCAGCTCGAAGGCGACGACGAGGAAATGCCCCGAGCCCAGCGCCGGGTCCAGCAAGCGGATGTCGCGCACCGAGTTGGGGGCTCGCGTGATGGCGTCCGCTGGGATCGGCTGCGGCACATAGTAGGCCCAGCGGCGCTCGGCATCCGAGTGCAGCGGCATCAGCTCGGTCAGGGAGACCTCGCCGGCCTCGCGCTTCGCCCGCCAGTCGGCGCGGCGCTCGTCCAAGACACCAAGCAGACCGGTGAGCCTTGGCCTGTCATCGGGGTCAATCTCGGACTCCGCGTCAGGCTCGGCTTCTGGTTCGACTTCTGGCTCACCCGGCAGCGGTTGCTCGCAATCCGCGGTCCAGCCGTGCTTGCGGCAGATCGCCAGCCACATCGGCCCCAGGCTGTTCTGCAGCTGCCAATCAACCATGTAGCGCTCGGTGAACATCTGCGTCTTGGCCGCGATCTCGTGGCGCTCGAGCTTGCCGCCGGCATGCAGCTTGGCGTCCAGTGCCTCGCGCTCGGGGTCGTTCCAGTACTGATAGACCCAGCCCAGGGTCATGTCATCGTCCCAGCAGCTCGCCAGCGCCGGCGCATCCAAGACCTCGACAGCCTGGCGCAAGGTGGCGGCTCCCACGGGGATCAGATCAGCAACGCCGCCGCTGCCGTAGAGTCCGGGCAGCTCCAGAGCCAGATCCTCGAAGATCAGTTGCAGCAGATAGGCATAGCCTTCGCTGGGATCATCGCGCACCAAAGCGGGGGCGATCTCGCGGAAGGCCTGATAGCCGGGACTGTTCCAGCCGCCGGTCAGCACGCGCTCGGCACGCAGCCCCATGCCCTCCATCAGGCGCAACAGCACCAGCCGATTCAGCAGCGTATAGGCGGCGCGCTGCTCCAGCTCGCGCAGGAAGGCAGCGCGGTCACGCTCGCGGCCGTCGCCACGCCCCCGCTCGCCGCGCACCTGCTCGTCCAGCCATCCTTCAAGCCGCTCACGGCGGACTCGCGTCGCCTCGTCCAGCCCGGCCTCCCGAGCCCGCACCGACAACCGATAGGTCGCCTCGGTGGAAGCATGCAGGTCATCCAGCAGACGCGCGCGTAGCCCCCGAATGGAGCGGGACAGCGCTGCTTTGGCCTCGGGGGTCATGGGCATTGCAATCCCTCAGAGCAGCCTGACGCGCACACCGGCCTCGAGCTGCTCCAGCAGGCGCTTGCGGATCTCATCGAGCAGCGTCTCGACCTCTTCCGTGGTGGTGATCTCGCGGTTGCGCAGGGAGAGGTCGACCTTGACGATGACCGGCTGCTGACCTTGGCTGAGGATCTCGTCGAGCAGGTCGTTGGCGTTTTCCTCGGCCTCGGCCAGATCACGCAGGAATTCGGTCTGCAGGGCCTCGAGACCGGGCGCGATGGCCTCAGCCCTGGTGTCGGTCTCGGCCAGCTTGATGGGTCGCAGCACCTGATGGCTCTGATCGCCGTTGAGCATGGCGAAGCCATCGCGGCCGCGCACGCGGGCGCGGGCGGCATCGCCCTGCTGCTGTTGCCAGGCGAGGCGACGCTCGCGCTCGTTGCGATAGGCCTGCTCGATGGCGGCCAGATCGGGCTCCAAGGCGCTGATGTCGCGCCACGGCCGCTCGCTCCGCAAGTGTTCTTCGATACGCTGACAAGCGGCCTCTAGCTCTTCGTCGAGCGCCTGTGCGCCGCGCAGCTGCGCGACCTGATGCGCGCGCACCTGACTGGCGCGACTGACCTGTTGGATGGCCGCCTCGGTCAGCTCGGCTTCTAGGAGATTGACCAACTGGATGCCGTCGCTCAGGGCATCCAGATGCCGCTTCACCTGCGCTACGGTTGGGCGGGTCTGGCGGACCTGCCGCGTGCACTGCTCCAGTGCGTCCTGGAGTCGGATCAGCGGCGCGGGCGGCGCGGCGGCCAGTGTGATGCCCCCCTCCGAGAAGGATGGCAAACGCTGCAAGTGCGTGAGTACAGCGCGCAGTCGCTGCGCTTGGGTTGGGAATAGATTGGCCACGGCATCCGCGATGGCGTCATCCTGGCGATCGAGCGTCTGCTGCAGATGGCGCTCGAAGAACTTGCAGATGCGCGCGCGGGCCTGATAGCCAATGTCATCATCGCCGGCCGGAAAGAGGTTGGCGCGGCGAAACACGCGATCCTTCTCGAACAGCTCACGCACGCCGGCATCGCGCATGGCGGTGATCTCGGCGGTGCCTTCCGGCTGGATGCGCAGCTTGCCGGCACGCAGCAGGCCGGCCACGCAGGCCTTGACCACGGCCGGGGTATAGCCGTAGGGCGGCCGGCCAAAATGGGCGAGCAGATTGGTGCCGCTGAGTCCGCCCTCCTGCTCGATGAGATCCTGAACCCGCTTCGGCACGGCACCGCTGCAAGCCGGCACATAGCGACCATGGTCCAGGTCCAGGATGCCGAGGTCGCCGCTCATCAACTTGGGTGAAGGGCCACTTAGCTCGGGCTCGGTGAGCTGCAGCAGTTCGCTCGGCACCAGGTCGGTGATCACGAAGTGGGGATAGAGATCTGGGAGCAGCCGGGTACCCACCGCCTCGAGGGTGCTGACGAACGAGCCACCGAGGTCTTGCGGCGCCATGGCGCGACCTCTGAAGTAGAGCGTACCCGTCATCCAGGCACTGGCAACCGCCTTCTCGACCGCCTTCTCTAGCTCCTCGACCCGGTTTTTCTCCTGCTGCAGCAACAGCTTGCGCGCGGCGTTCAGGGACTCGCGGCGCGGCTCGAAGCGGCTCACCATCGCGCCCGATTTGGCCAGATCCCGAACCTGGGCGAAGAGTGGCTCCAGATCGCCGCAGAGCCAGAGGATACGGTTTTCCAGCGTTAATTCGGTACTGCGCTTGATCCAGTCACTAGACTGGCGCTGTTCGGCCGGCAGCAGGCGGAAATCGACACAGACGACGGCATCGGAGCGTTGATCGCCAAAGCCGGCATCGGTGATGACGCGCCCATCCGAGAAGCAACCGGCCCAGGGGAACGGTCGCCCCTGCAGGCGCGGTCGATCCGGGTTGCCGAGCAGGATCTCGAGCGCGGCTTGAATGCGGGCGCTGAGGGTCTCGCGTGGCACCGGGATGTCACGCCGCTCGCGCTCCCACTCTTCCCCGGCGGTGGATTGGATCTTGTAGCCGGTCTTCTCGGAGTAAGCCAGCAGGTTGCGCCGGCGCAGGTCTTCCAGCGCAGCCGTGACCTCGGTGACCTGATTGCCGCGATCCAGATACTCATAGAGACACTGCGCGACCAGCTTGGCGTCGGTTGGCTGAACGTCCTGGATCAGCTCCAACAGCGCGACGGCCTTGGCGGCGCGCACCGCCAGTTCGTCCGTCGCGGCCGTGCATTGGTTGAGCAGCCGCGCCATGCTGTCCTGGATGTCGGAGTCCAGCGCGCTATGCTGCACCTCGTAGATGCGATCAAGCGTGACGAGCTGACCGACCGGCAGCTCGGCGAGACGCTGCGCGCGAAAAAGCTCGCCGAGCATCTGCAGCAGACCGCGGATGGCCTGATCGTCGCCCTGGACGCGGCGCGAGCGGCTGCGCATGGCGGTGGTGATCTGCAGTAGCAGATCGATCTGCCCCGGCAGCATCGGATAGACCTCGACGAAGTCTTCCACGGTGATGGCGTCGCAACCGTAGGCGAAGAGCTTCAGGTCCGCGCGGTGGGCATCGAACAGCTCGCGCAGGCGGACCTCGGCCTCGGGCGTCTTCTGCAGCAAGCGCTTGTGGACCACGTCGCGAATGTTGGTCGCGGCCAGGTGCACGCGGAGCTTGGGCGGAAAGCGATCCTTGAGCCAGATCAGCTCGGTCTGATCCGCCTCCTCTTCGAGCTTCTGCTGACCCAGGGCGAGCAGCCAGACCTTGCCCTTGAGCGAGGCGCCGAGCGCGGTCGCGAAGGCGCGCAGCCGATCGACACGATCGCGACTGGAGAGGACATACTGCGACACCTCATCCACCACCAGGAACAGCGTGGCATGGGGCCGGCGGAAGCGCAGCATGTCACCGATGGCGCGCACCGCCTCCTCGGGCGAGCCAGCGCGCACATGGGTGCCGGCGCGGCTGTCGATCCAGCTCATCGGATCGGTGTAATGGTCGGGAAACAGACGCGACAGGACCAGCGAGAAGTCATCCTCGGCAAAGGCGCGATCCTTGCGGCGCTCCCAGGGCTCGCCTAGGGTCTCTTCGGCGACGCGCTCGAATCGGCTCCACTCGCCATCGCGCTCCAGCTTCAGCTCGTAATCGGCCACTAGCGGATAGCTGCCACAGTAGCCGAGCCGCCGCTGCACCTGCTGCACGACCGCGGCATGCACCTGCTCGTTGTCGCCGGCCACGCTGCCAACATCGAAGACCACGGCAATGGGATCGATCTTGGCCCGCAGCTCGGCCCAGGCCTCGGCCAGCTCGGCGGATCGGGGCGAGGTATCGCGGCGCAACAGGGCCTCGGCCAGTGGTCTACCGTCCGGCAAGACCACCCCATCCAGGGCCAAGCCCAGCAGCTTGGCGAAGATCGACTTGCCCGACCCATAGAAGCCCGCGATCCAGACCGTGGGCAGGTCGGGCGCACCGCTGCGCTCCAATTCGGCGGTGATGGCGCGCAGCAATCGCACATACTGATCGTGGATGCCATTCGGGACGCGCCGATGATTGGGATGCGACGCCGGCCAGCCGCCGGTGATGATGTATTCGGCGACCTCATCGGCCAGCTTCGCTGGGGTCTGCTCGTGGAAATAGACGACCGGTGGGATGTCGCGGGTGACATCCGACACAAAGAGATCGCGAATGGCGGATCGATCGTTCATGAGCGGTCCCTCAGGCGTAAATCCGGGGTCGATAGTCGCTGTCTGGGGCGATCTTCCCCATAAAGGACAGGCCAGTCTGGCCGTGGCGCTGGCCGGGGTAGAGCAGCACCACGGGCACATTGCCAGTGTTGCCGTCGAGGTGCCGCAACAGCGCGGAGGAGCGGAAGAAGGGATAAAGCGCGCCGGCGCGACCAATCAGTGCCAGGGTGCGCTCGGCCTGGTCTGGGTGCCGCTCAGTGAAGGCGCGGATCATGCCGCTGCAGTCCGCGGCCAGACCATCGGGGCCTTCGATCAGCGGGGCGAGCTTGCCTTTGAGTTCATTGAGGCCGCGCTCGCGGCTTTTCTTGGCCGTTCGCCGTTCCCGGGCGATGACGCGTTGCAGCCAGTCGTCACCTTGGGCGCGAATGCGCTGCATCAGCAACGCTTGCAGGCTGATGGTCAGGACCACCCAGCCATGAGCGATGAGATCACCGGAGAGCCGCTGCACCTCGGCGCGCAGCTTGAATTCATCCTCGGGACGGTACTGGAGGATGGCGAAACGATAGTTGCGCATGGTGCTGATGCGCGGGC
The DNA here is from genome assembly GCF_034860625.1 of Lamprobacter sp. Lineage (NCBI taxonomy): Bacteria > Pseudomonadati > Pseudomonadota > Gammaproteobacteria > Chromatiales > Chromatiaceae > Lamprobacter > Lamprobacter sp. The sequence continues at coordinate 6,350 of NZ_JAYESN010000067.1, read as the reverse complement.
CATCGGGGTGGATCAGATCACGGCGCAACAGACTCATGGCTTGTTGCAGACCTTGGGAGTGCTCCGACTGATCGAACAAGGACGGCGTCATACGCTCACGCCTGCCCGCTTCGGTATCGAGGTCGCGAACTGCGCCTCAGCCCAGGCACCGAGGTCGGCATGGTGCCAAGTTAGGTCGATGACATCGCCTTGGCGCCGGAACCCGAGGCCAGGTAGGCGCTTGAGACGCTGCTCGAGCAGGTCTCCTCTGAGGCCGACCGAAGCGAGATAGGGGTTGCGCAGCAGATCGCCGTCGATCTCGATCGCGCGAAGGAGATACAGCAGGTAAGCCAGTGCCCAGTCGTCCACCTTGGGCCAGGTAAGCGGACGCGGATCGCGCACGGAGGCGACGAGGCCAGCGGCATGCGCCGAGGACAGCAGCTTGCTGGCAAACTGGATGCAGGTAGCCATCCCCCAACGGTCGCGGCCCTGCTCCAGCACCCAGCGCACGACCAGCGGATGGCTGACCTGCGCGGGGGCGCTCTGATGCCGATCCACGAGATAGCGACCCGTGAAGGCGCGATACAAGGGGTCCGACAACTGCAGGTGCCAATGGCAGATCAGGTGTCGCGTCAAGGGCGGCATGTCGGCCCAGGTGGCAAGTGCCTGCAAGGCGTTTGGGAAGGCGTCGAAGCGGGCGCGGAAGTTCGTGAGCAGAATGCCCGTGCGCTCGAGCCCGCGGGCACCGAACCAATAGGCTTCATGGGCCTGTTTAGCCGTCACTTGCTGAGCAGTCGGCGCCCGTTGAGCGGTGGTCCGCTTGGCTGTCGGCATCGAAGCCGCCGATGCCAGATAGGCGGCCATCCGTTGCCAGTAGGCGCGGGAATGCTCCACTTCCAATGTGCACTTCAGCAGCCGGGTATGCAGATCGCGGCATTCGCGCGCATGAGTGCTGTGAGGCCTGCTCATGACGATACCTTACTGGGAGGTATGAGGCTCATTGTCCGGAGTGGCACCGCGCCATGTCCGTTAGCGAGGGCGTTCAACGTAGGGTAATGGATAAGCGGCCGGAAGCGGCCTGAGGGCGCCCGCCAGACGGCGCACGAGTCCATCCAATCCGTCGCGACCCGGCGCGCTGATGCGTCGGCCCAGCGGGGTTGCTGACGTCGCTGGCGAGTCCAGTGCCGGAAACTGCTCCAACCAGGTCTCGAAGCGGCGCCGATCCCAAGAATCCTGGACGCAGTCCTTGAGCAACGGCAGGGACTCCAACGGCCCGGCGGCCGCTGCCTTAAGCTGAGACAGCCGCTCATTCAGCCGTTCATCGACCTCGACACCCAATGAGAACAGTGACAACACCGCATCAGGATCATGCGCCTTCATGCGCAGCACCCGGTCGACGCGGATGGCACTGGCACGAGCAGCCTGGAAGGTGGCCCAGCGCCAGGTCTCCGGCATCAGTCGCTGAAAGAGATCCTCGCCTCCCCACTCGCTGATCAACTCGCTCTGCCACCAGCCCAGTCGCTCCGTTTCCCCGGCCTCACCCGCCCAAGCGATGGCGAGTTGCAAAGCCAGGACAAGATCGAGATCGGATTGGGCAAACTCGAGACCTTCCGCAGGCCGGGTGGTCTCATCGTCGCTGAACAGGCTCATCGCTCCACATCCAGGGTGTTCGGCAGATACTCGGCGATCTCTTCAATCCTGCACTCGAAGAAGCGGCAGAGCTTATCCAGGTTATCGATGGTGCAGTTGTATCCCTTCTTGTTCGCGATCTTGGAGAGGGTGCTGCGGTGGATAACCGTTGAGCGAGCGACCTCGTCGAGTGTGATTCGGCGCGCTTGCTGAAACTCCAGATCGGAGATGCGTTCTTTGAGAAAGAACCGAATCATGGGCAGCAGGTTCGTTTGCGCAGGTCGCAGGTCGCATTCCGACAACGCAATTGTTGTTCGTTTTGTCGCGTATGTTCGACTTCTGTTGAGATTTTACATCGTATCATAGGGGGCGAGGGCCTCCATGATCTCCAGCGCTGTCATGCTTGGCTCGCTTCTGCATCATCGAGCGCCTCATCCGGCAACGACACCGTATAGACATTGGTCCTTCGCCCTGATCAGAGAGGGATCACCACCGCGAGCTTCCTTTCGACTGGGGCGGACGTTCAGGCGATTGACTGAATCCCCTTCTTCTCGATGACGGTCAGAAGCCGAAGCGCTGGCCCGCCGGGACGCTTGACGCCCCGTTCCCAGTCGGAGACCAAGTTCTTGCTGACATTGAGGTAACGCGCAAAAACGGGCTGAGAAAGATGCTCGCGCTCACGCAGGGCACGGATGGCTTCGGGAGAAAGGGGCTCAACCGGCGTCAGACAAGCGTCATCGAATTCGCGCATGGTCTGTTTGTCGATGGCGCCCACCTCCTGGAGGGCTTCCATGGTTTCATGAATCGAAGCCATCGCGTCGCTACGATACTGTTTAGCCATCGTGCTCAACCTCCGAGAATTGCCCGTTCTGGATCAGCGCAGCGAGTTGCTCGTCCGTCAGCTCAAGGACGTGCCGCGCCGCCTTCTTGAAGGCCGTTTCTTCCTCATTGCCGATGTTGGCCTGCTGGCTCTTGGCGAATCCGTAGACGAAGAAGGCGCGATGCGTCTGACGGTACAAGATCAGGGTCCGGTAGCCTCCTGATCGACCTTGCCCAGGGCGTGCCACACGCTGTTTGATGACTCCGCTCGAAGTACGGCTTCAAGTAGCATGTCGTCCTGGATCTTCTGCTTGCGCGCGAAGCGCTCGAACCAAGCGTTCTTGAAGATCCTCACGTGCTCTCGCACTCCGCTTCTATGTCACACCAAGTGTTATACCACAAAGTCGTCGGAATCCGATACGGCAGGGTGAGGTTCCTCGGAGACAATGAGTTCAATCACATGCCGCAGCTTGCTCGTCGCCTGACCGCGCCGCTTCGAGCGCTCCACATCTTTCTGGAAGCGCTTGGTGTAGCAGGGCGAACGCACTCAGATGCCCAGTTTGTCGAACATCTCCTCCGTGTTCCGACAGCGGGTGATGTCTTCGCCGCGATCGGTTGCCTCAAAGGTGGAGACGGTGGTGGCATTTGGCACCTTGATCTCGAAGGGGAAGCGCTTGTCCTTGGCGACCCGGATTAACAGCAGCCGGATCGCATCTGACATCGAGAGTCCCATCGCCTCGAGCGCTTCAGACGCCTCGGCTTTGACTTGCTGGTCGACGCGTGCGCGCACGACAGTATCAGATGGCATAGGGGTGTTCGCTTTGATTTGTGTAGCTACATCGTAGCGCAATTCGGTCAACAACAAAAAAGCCCTTAACAAGCGGTATCCGATCCAGACGCCAATGCCTGGATCGGACCCGCCCTCACCTCAACACCCTCTCAGTGCAAGTCCCGCTCTGCTAAAGGCATCCCATCGCACACGGTCAGATGATCAAGCACTGAGACATCGATTAGCTCAAGCGCATCCTGTACCGATTGGTAATACGCCAGGATCGCTGCTGCAGCACTTCAGTGCCTCAAGGCTTGCCTCAGCGCGAACCTTCACAATCCCAGTCGGAGTCTCGAGACCACTGCATACTCAAACAGGCACCGGTACCTTGCCGGAGCTTCGATGCAAGAGGGATTGCGGAAGGTGCCGCCGACGAACGCCACTGGCCAACGACGTAACCGGAACCGCTCGTTTGGATGACGTCGGGCTGCGCGCGTGTCTCCCCGCAGGTTCAACCCGAATTTCTGCCGCCTCCATGACCGATAATCGATCGACCCCAAGGCGGTTGCCGATCTCAACGATCAGCGCCTGGGCTGAATCGGACACAGCGCCCGCAATGGATGCGAGTCCGATCAATTCGAGGGCCATGCTGCGCTTGTCTTCCAGGGTCAAGGCGTCGATCTCAGGCTGATGGTCGTCGGCGATGACCGCGCAACTGTTCAGCAAACACCGGCGTCGCCGGGCTGGATCGGCGAGCAGCGGCGTATCCCTCGTTCCCGCCTGTTGTTGGATCAGGGCCGCAACCCCGTACTGGTCAATGCTGGTCAGGCGTTCGAGCCGGTAAAGGCTAAGTTATCTGCATTCAGCCGATGTACCCGACAAACTCAAACCCTGTAATCACTTCGTTGTTGTGAAAGATTTCAACCCACCTTGTTTCCTCAAACCCACAATAGTAAAGAAAAATACCAGGCTTGCTTTCATCTGGTTCTCCATACATTTGCTTAAATTGCCTCTCAGATTGCGGGATTACGGAATTGAGAGTGGAATTAAAGTTTGCTCGCTCAAGCTTAGCTCCTTCAAAAAGATATTCTTGATGCTTGGTGAGGTAATAAAAAGCAATGTATCCGTTCAGATATTCTAAACTAATTGTTTTATCGATGGTATTTTTTTCGTGACGATTTTGAACATTGGTCACTTTTCGACTTAAGGGTTTGCCAATGTTATTGATTGCAGACTGAGGGTTAACTCCGACTGTTCCAACAATCGCAGAGCATAATTCTTCTCTGGCGAAGAGACTGTTAGAAAATAAAACTGAGACTAGAAGGAATAACAGCACACGTTTATACATTGTTGACGCCTTGATTTTGATGGCAAATAGAAGTGTGAAGCGTTATTCGCTGTAGAAAAAACAACAAAACACTTCAGGATAATTCCAAAGACTGACTTCATTGTTTTTTGCTGATCGGTGTTGACAGCGCTTTGGCGACTTGCTTAATACTCTGTTAGGTTTTTATAAATAACCTATCCCTGAGCATAGTCAAATGCCTTGAGCTATAAAAAAGCAAGCCTGTCATGCTCGATCAGTTCCTATCGAAGTCCTGCTGAGATGAGCAGGATGACAATAACTGCTGGGAGTCTATTAAAGGCGATTGTTTGTCGCTGTCTCCAGGATGAAAGACAACGATTTGCGCACTAATTAGAAGTGAGTGGGCGCGGTTTAATCCCAGGGTCAATCATCATTTTGCGTTTGGCAGAATTCCATGTTAATGCGCGTTTGCAATAAATGGCGTCGGCGCGACTGGCAACATGCTTCTGGCCGCAATACGTTCCACCGACCGACAGCCATAAAACACCTTGCTCAACTTCCGCTCCATAGGCGCCACCAGACCACGCATTGATGTATCCTTTTGGTGTAGACACAAAAGTGTTAACTTGCGCGCCTCCCGATCCGGAGTAGAGTGATGCGGCACCATCACATGAAAGAGCTAACTGATCGACAACATAGTCGGGTCGCTTATCCTGATTAAAGTCCGCGGTCAGTATGGCCTGAAACGGGTCTTGAAAATGACCACCAACATCGGTGCAGTAGGACTCCAATTCAGCAATATGCGCTTCAACTACTCCAGGAAGTTGTGCGGCACCGACTGGTGTAACACTCAAACAGATGATGATTAAGGTCAGGTTTTTGACATGTTGGATAGGCCGCATCGTTTTACCTCGCTCTTGTGACATCAATGAGTACACTCAAGATTGGTCAAATCCCGTGTTTGAAACGCCCGTCAAATTCGGTATTAATCGAGTCAGTGCTGCATAATCAATGATGCTCGACGGTGCCAAACACGCTGTCAAACGCAGAATCTTGCTCTCGAGGGATGCGTTGGTAGCCAACCCGATAGGCATGCAAGCCATTATATTTTGCGGCAGTCGTCGCAACACCACCCAGCCGAATTCGTGTTCGGTTGACAATAGTCGTGTCGCCGTCGCGAAGTTGGTTCGCACGACCGAGGAGGGTCTCAGCGGAGAGGGGTGTAACGACGGAGAGCGTCGTGAGCGCAAGTAGGAGCCCTGCAATCAGCGCTGTGCGTTCACTTAGTCGATGGGAGTGCTCGACCCGGAAGGATCGAAGCGGAAGTTCAGAGTCAGAGGAGCCTAGAGGCTGAACGGTAGGAGGTTGGGAGTCAGCGCCAGCAGAGGCGGCATCAGCACAGCAGCGCTGCTCAAATCGCGCGCAACCCAAGTGCCATGAAGTGAAGTCAACCGCTTCCACCACCCGCAATCCCCCTCGCATTGACGCGACTCCACCCTAGCCTTGCGCGTCTTAACTCGTCAGTGAGCCTGACGCTACCACAGTGAACAACGCAGGGCGGTTGACTTAGGTCAGATGGAAGGCGATTTCGCGGGCTATGGGGAGTTGATGAGGAAAGCCGTATTTGGGCAAGCGGCTCAATGTTGACTGAGAGAGACCTCTGTGGACCCGACGTGATAATGGAGAGTTCAATCAGAGAAAGGCTGGATAATCTGAGAAGGAAAGTCTCAAGCCCGAGCAGAAAATTACTTAACTGGCGCGCTGCTCATAGAGCCCAAGCAGATGCTCCGCCCGCTCACGATCGGACTTGAACGCTGCTTTGCGGTAGAGTTTATCGACCGCCTTGTC
>NZ_JAYESN010000066.1:0-25293 GCF_034860625.1 Lamprobacter sp. | reverse complement strand
CGAGTTTGAGGCCATCGACGTCAAAGCCCTGGAGCGGCGCATCGACGGCGTCGTCCTCCCCGCCGACCCCAAGCAAGCGATCTGGGCGATCGAAGTGCAAGCCCAGAAAGACGACAGCATCTACCATCGCCTGCTGATCGACATGGGCCTACTCGGCGAACGCCGCCCCGCGCAACCCGTCTGTGGAATGCTGCTGTTCCTCAGCCCCGAGCACGACCCGAAGACCGAACCCTGGCACAGCGCCATCGCCCGCGATCCCGAACTCCCCATCCGCCGCGTCTACCTCATCGAGGTGCTCAAGCAGCTCAGCCAGACCCAGCCCGAGCATCCACTGCTCGCCACCTTTTTGCCGTATCTGATCGAAGACCGCGCGAGCTTGCGCGAACAAGCCCCCATCGCCTATGGTCAGATCCAACAAGCCCCGCTGTCCGACGCCGCCCGCAGCCAGTGCCTCGATGTCTTCCAATCCTGGCTCATGGCGCGCTTTCAGGACCAGACCTTAGAGGAGATCCTCGTCATGCTTGGTGAACTGACCCCGCTCGAACAGACCCGTGCCTATCGGGAGATCGTGGCGAAGAACAAGCCGATCTGGAAGCAAGAAGGGGAAGCGGAACTCATCCTGCGCCAACTGCGCCGCCGCCTCGGCACGCTGAGCAAGACGCAACAAGCGCGCGTCCAAGCGCTGCCCGTCGATCAACTCGAAGACCTCGGCGAAGCGCTGCTCGACTTCAGCGCCATCGCCGACCTTGAGACCTGGCTCGCCGCGCATCCCACACGCCAACCCAACGCCTGAGCAATCCGTGCAACCCCACTGGACCCTCAACCTCAAGAACGGCCTCAAGGTCAACGTCCCGGCTGATCTCGACAACCCGGTCACCCTGACGCTGCTGGAGGTCGAAGATTGGCCCGAGCCCGAGCACGCCTTCCTGCGCCAGCTCATCCAACCCGGCCTGCGCCTGTTGGATGCCGACACCGGCCTGGGGCTCAACGCGCTCGCCATGGCGCGGGGCCTGAACGGAGCAGGGCAGCTGATCGCCCTCAACCCCGATCCCCTGTTCGCGCGCTCGGTGGCGGACAATGGCCTGCAAGCGGTGATCCAGACGCCAACGGCACCGCACACGCCGGTCCAGCCCGCACCCGAGCAGGCCGCGGGCGACGACGCCTTCGATCTGATCCGCCTCGGCGCCGAGACCCCGCTCGATCCGCGCTGGCTGCCATCCGCCGAGGCTGAAACCGGTCCCGATCCGCTGATCATGCTCTCCAGCACCAACCCAGCGATCCCCGCCCTGCGGGCCGCTGGCCTCGACCTCTACCGGCTGATCCCGGCCCTCAACGCCCTGGTGGCCATTGCCGAAGAGGCAGACGTCGAAAAACCTGCTACGCTGTTTGCTTGTCGAGCGTCCCGCGCCGCTTGGCTGCGCGAACAAGGGCGGTTGATCCTGTCCGCCTGATGGGAACAGAACACCCTCGCAAGCCCTCTCAAAACCACAGCGCCTCATCATGCAGACCGTCCACCACGACGACACCGACTACCTGTACTGGCTTCAGACCCAGGTCAGCCACCTGCGTAGGGGTCAGCTCGAATGCCTAGATCGAGAGCAACTGATTGAGGAGCTTGAGGGGATGAGTCGTAGCGAGCGCAGGCAATTGCGCAACCGACTGATCGTGCTCATGATGCATCTGCTCAAGCTCGAACATCAGCCGGACAAGCGCTCGCGGAGCTGGTCAGTGACCATTATCACCCAGCGCAACGACATCAAACTGTTGCTCAGAGACAGTCCAAGCCTGAAATCCACCCTGCCGATCGCCCTTGTGGACACCTATCCGCGCGCGCGCAAGGAAGCGTCTGGGGGTCGTGCTCGGGGCTGAGGAACAGCCACCTATCCGCGCGCGCGCAAGGAAGCCGCGGATGAAACCGGCTTGCCGATCACCACCTTTCCGGAGACGCCGCCTTTCACCGTTGAGCAAGTGCTCGACGAAGACTACTGGCCCGAGCCTGGAAGCCACTAATCGATGTCTGCTCAACCGCTGCAACCCCACTGGACCCTCAACCTCAGCAACGGCCTCAAGGTCAACGTCCCGGCTGACCTCGACAACCCGGTCACCCTGACGCTGCTGGAGGTCGAAGACTGGCCCGAGCCCGAGCACGCCTTCCTGCGCCAGCTCATCCAACCCGGTCTGCGCCTGTTGGATGCCGACACCGGCCTGGGGCTCGACGCGCTCGCCATGGCCCAGGGCCTGAACGGAGCAGGGCAGCTGATCGCCCTCAACCCCGATCCCCTGTTTGCGCGCTCAGTGGCGGACAATGGCCTGCAAGCGGTGATCCAGACGCCAACGACACCGCACACGCCGGCCCAACCGGCACCCGAGCAGGCCGCGGGCGATGGCGCCTTCGATCTGATTCGCCTCGGCGCCGAGACCCCGCTCGATCCGCGCTGGCTGCCACCCGCCGAGGCTGAAACCGGTCCCGAGCCGCTGATCATGCTTCCCAGCACCAGCCCAGCGATCCCTGCACTGCGCGCCGCTGGCCTCGACCTCTACCGGCTGATTCCGGCCCTCAATGCCCTGGTGGCCGTGGCCGAGGAGACCGACGCCGAACAACCCGCGACCCTGTTTGCTTGTCGAGCGTCCCGCGCCGCTTGGCTGCGCGAGCAGGGGCGGTTGATCACGCTCGCCTGTGATGCACAATCCCCCATGCTACAAATGTTTACAGCAGAGCTAACTTGGATCCATGCATTTGTGCGTTACCCTTTCGCCTCTGCGCTTCTACCCACCTGGCGCGAGCATGCCGCCGAACTTCCTAACGCCTATCAAGCTGCGCTCGAAGCGGCCCTTGCGGCCTTCGATCCAGAACGTCCGCTCGACGAACGTTATCGGCACCTGATCGAGAGTCGTGATCGCCTTAGCGCATTCCCAGTCGCTAAAGACGAAAGCAGTGAACGTGATACCCAAACAGGCACGAAGATTGCTTACCAACTCCTTCGGATTCGTGTTCACCTCGCCCTTGGCGAGTGCGGCACTGCGCGGCAGCTAACCGAGAGTCTGCTGCAGTTGCTGCAAAGGGGCGATATTGGCGTGGACCATGAGGTTCAATGGCCCTTCTTGCCAGCGACTCAGTGCTTCGACTCATGTCCGGTGACCGACAACCTACAGACTTGGCTCACAGCTGTCGCCCTGGACACAGCCGCCCAGCTAAACGCTGCTAGCCGTTATAATAAGCCAGCGCAACACTTATCGCGCCTTTCACAGCGCCGTCAGCTACCCTGCGCGAGTATTGTGAGCGAACGCATGCTAGCGCTGACAGTGCTTCGTTTAGGTAAGAAGATACGCATACATCCGGATGGGCAGCTAGCGCGTAATTCTCTGAATGCTGAGATATGGTTGCGATACAGGGAACAAAATGAAATGCCGGCGCCTGTCATTCAGGAGAAAATTTCACGCGCACATCAAATTGATCGGAGTGATAGCTACAGACAAGACTGCAATATAGCCCCCTATCCAATTAGTGGGGAGTCGGAGTTGCTAAGCCGGGGAGCATTAAGGAATGACGTTCTGGTTGATATTATAATTCCATGCTTTAACGAAGAAAAGCATATTTCGTTGACGCTTGATTCAATAAAAAAGCAGACTTTTAAGTCGTACAAAATATATATCATCGATAACTGCTCCTCAGACAAGACGATTGATGTTATTAAACGCCATCCGCTTTACGAAAATATTACCCTCTATCGTAATCCACTAAACATCGGCTCGGTACGGAGTACAAGGTACGCACTGCATTTGGGTGAGTCTCGCTTAACAGCTTATGTCAGTGCAAATGACATTTGGTATCCGGATTATTTAGCTGAATGCGTTGCGTTACACAAACAATCCCCAGGTGCAGCGCTGACTTATGCTATTCCTGATCTCTATGTAAATAATGCTTTAGCAAAACGTTTTGACGCTTGCGATTTCTTCGATACAGGTGGAATGGAGATATCGCAAGCATTCTTGACGGTATGGGCTCGTTATTTTAATTCTGCCCCTCTTTGGGGAGTTTACAAGACAGAGGTAATTAAAAAGCTGCATTCGCCTTTTTATCGAGGTGGAGACCATGTTTTTGTTGCGGCTGCGGCCTTGAAAGGCTATATCAGACTTGTGCCTAAAAATCTTTTCCAAAGAAACGTAAGCGGCGGGGAAATTTATAAAGGTCGAACGTTAATGGAGTCTTACTTGAATTTTAATTCCTTTGAAAGTCTTAGGGCATTTGTTGGCTGGCATCTATTTCCTTACTATTCAATGCTAGCCTGTTGCCATCAGGTGATTATTGAGGAACTAATCAGTCCTGAGATAAAGGATGACCTAATCACTCGCGTGACTCAGATTCATATAAAACGGTTTGCTAAACAATTAGACGAGGAGCAGAAGCGTTATTTTAGGTTGTCTCCAAAGCGACTTGCTAAATTGACTGTTACAGAGCAATTGATTTACTCGCAGATCAGATGTTTCTTTGAGTTTGTGACATCTATTTCGACTGGTGGCGGGATGCAGCCAGTGCGCACTATAAATCGAACCAAACGTAGGAGATAATTACATGATTGCGTTTATTTTGGCAGATGTTTTAAGAACAAGGATTTCGGAGGAAACTCACCTCAAGCCAAAGCCCATGATTGAGGTAGGCGGCCATCCATCGCTTTAGCACATCATGAAGCTCTATTTTTTCTGACACAGCTTTGCTGAGATTCAACTTCAAATAGCATCTGATTGGAGAGGCCATGAATATTTTTTTATCAGGCGGTGATGGTTTTATCGGGCGTAATCTTGTAGAAAGGTTTCAGGAAGATGGCTACCACATTTTGTATCCAACCGCCCAAGAACTCGATCTCACTAAACAAGCTGAGGTTGATGACTTTTTTTTTGAAAACAAAATTGACCTGATCATTCATTCGGCGACTACCTTGCGAAATGGTTCCGATTATCCAGGTGATGTCTGCGAATTAAATTTAAAAATGTTTTATCATTTGGCAAAGGCTAAAAATTCTGAGACCAGGCTAATTAACATTGGTAGTGGCTCAGAGTATTCAAGACCATTCTGGCACAAAAAAATGTCGGAGACATTTTTTGGCCAGCACATGCCGGTGGATGGGCATAGTGTCGCTAAATATGTCATCTCGAAATATATTGAAGACCGAAAAATCGACGATATGGTGACATTGCGTCTGTTTGGAATTTTTGGAAAGCACGAAGACTATCGATATAAGTTTATTTCGAATGCTATCACAAAAAATCTTCTCGGTATGCCGATCATAATCAATCAAAATGCTTCTTATGATTACATCTATATTGATGATTTCTACAAAATTCTTAAATGCTTTATTGCTGAGATACCAAGTCATCGCGCATACAACATAACTCCAACGGAATCTGTGGATTTGCTATCAATCGCCCATATGATTAACAAGATCGGGGGGAGGCAAAGTGAGATTAAAGTACTAAATGAAGGACTAGGCGCTAGTTATTCAGGAGACAATAGCCGTCTGCTGAGTGAATGGCCAGGCATTCATTTCATGAGTCTGAGCGAAAGCATTGAGAATCTGTATGCGTTTTATGCAGATCGAGTCGATACACTGGATGCTGATGCGCTTATAGAGGATAAATATCTTGATTACGCTAAGAAAATCCGAAAAGACTATTTGAGTAGACAGTAATCATTAAGCAAAATAAGTGCATTTATTGCGAATTGGGCGTGCAAGAGAGCTAAAAGGCAGACTGATTTATGACCCTAAATGAATTATATCAAGAGTACCGGGATGGGAAACTGGAAAAGCATCGTTATATCGAGATGATGCACGAAAAGCATAGGCTACTATTTGAATATTTTGATTATATTCAAGATGCTGATGTAGACTCGATCACTATAACAAGGAATGGCATTGTGCTAAAAACGCATGATTTCGGAATCAGCATGATGATCGATCAGTTCGATTCTCGTTTTATCCCGATTGAGTTGATGAACTTTAAATCATTTGACCCAGTAGAGCGAGAGCTTATTTTCGAGTGTGCTAAGCATTCGAAGACCATTTTCGACATTGGTGCGAATATTGGTTGGTATACGCTGAACTTCTGCCGCCTGCATAATGTCGACAGTGTGTATTCATTCGAGCCGATCCCGCGAACTTATGAATACTTACGGCGTCATATTGATATGAACCTTTGCACAAAGGCAATACTAAACAATTTTGCGCTTTCTGATAGCAACGGCAGTGTCGAGTTTTTCTGGAACGCCAAGGAAACTGGCAGTTCATCAATGATGAATATTCAGGATCGGGATGATTGTCAACGAATCCTATGCCCCACGCGGACAGTAGATTCTTTTTGTGAGGAGCATGGTATCCAAGTGGATATGATTAAGTGCGATGTAGAAGGTGCCGAGTTGCTTGTATTTTGTGGTTCACAAAATATACTAGAACGAGATAAGCCTTTTGTATTCACCGAGATGCTGCGCAAGTGGTCGGCGAAGTTTGGCTACCACCCGAACGACATTATCAGACTCTTCGTAAGCTTTAGGTACCGCTGCTTTGCTGTCGATGATGGTGTTTGGACTGAGTTTGCTGCAATTTCTGATAAAACGTCGCCTACAAATTTCTTTTTTTTCCACGATGTAAAGCATGCTGACATCATTCAACTCTTGGATAACTCGAATTAAAGGTGAGAAGATCAATGAGCAAAATAAAGAAGCGTATTATTTTTCTAGTTCCTATGCATATCAGTTGGGACAATTTTTCACTTCCAGGGTATGTTGATTCGGCAATAAAAACAAAAGATGGCAAATTCATAAACCCACCACGGACAGACCTACCATTGGGCCCATTGTCAATCTCTTCTTATTTAAAAAAATATATTGAAATTGATGTTAAGTTGATTGATTTTAATGCGGAAGTTAACGCGTTGGAAAAAATGCCTTTTAATAGTTTTTTTGAAATTTGCAATCATTATTTAGAAAAAAATCGAAATTATAAGCCGTACATTGTTGGTGTTTCTTCTCTTTTCAGCCCTTCCTTTGAGAATTTTATGGATTGTGGAAAGCTTGCAAGGATAATTTGGCCGAATGCTGTTATTGTTGGGGGAGGGCATATTCCGAGCAATAGTTATAAGTATATTTATGATAATCTGGATTGCGTTGACTATGATGCTTTATGCTTCGGGGAAGGGGAGAAGCCTATGTTAGGTCTGCTAAATGCAGAAAATCCCTATGAGTATATTGAGAATAATCCAGCATGGATCACGCGCAGCAAGGTTAAAAATAAAAAAGATTTCTTACCACAGCATGACTTTATCACTGATCTTGATGAAATACCATTTTATGATTATGATTTATGCGATTTGAATAAACACGATTGCAATATTCTTGCATCTACTTACAGTTCTGAAAAGAAACGTGGGTTTCATGTGATGACATCCAGAGGGTGTCCATTCCATTGTACATTTTGTGCATCACATCGTATTCATGGGAGATCAATGCGCTATCATTCTTTGAATAGAATTGAGAATGATTTTGCAAGGTTGGTTTCGAATTATGATGCGGATACGATCATCTTCCAAGACGATCATTTGATGGCTAGCAAAGATCGCGTTTACAAGATATTAGAGATTGTAAAAAAATATGGTCTAGAATCAATTTATCAAAATGGGCTTACACTTTACTCGCTTGACCGCCCAATGCTAGAAGCGTTCAGAAGTGTCGGTGTTCGTCACCTTGTTTTACCTGTCGAAAGTGGGAGCGAAAGAGTTTTAAGAGAATGTATGAAGAAGCCACTAAAAATGGAGATATCAGAACGTGTTGCTCGGGATTGTCGAGATTTGGGAATTTATACTAATACAAACATTCTTCTTGGAATGCCAGGCGAAACTATTTTGGATCTTGAGGTTGGTCGACAAAATTTAAAACGGATTCAAACTAATTGGTTTAACATTGTCTCTGCTAGTCCGTTAGTTGGTAGCGAGATGCATGAGATATCAGTGAGAAAAGGTTATATAGCAGAAAATCAATTTGGTTCAGACTATAAATATTCAGTCTTGAGTACTGAGGAATTTAATGCTGAATTTTTGCAAGAATACAAATACTTCTTGAATTTAGATTTAAATTTCGCAAATAACACAGATATGCGGCTAAAAGAATATGAACTGGCGAAGCGTGGATTTCTAAATGTATTAAGTATACGAGAAGATCACGCATTTGCTCATTATGCACTAGCATGTTGTTACGAGAAGACAAACGATTTTACCTTATCCAAGAAACACTATGTCCAATACTTGAAAAATATTAGAGAAGATTTTTGGAATAGATGGGCTTGGGTTTTTGGTTTGAAAGATGTTGATGCGGGAAATTGGTCTATTGATGATTTTGAAAATCTGGAGTGCATTTTTAAATCTGGTAAAATACGCAGCGAAGCATTTTTTGGTCATGGATTAGATTTCGCATAGCTGTTATTCTGTATCATATATAACATTATCAACATAAAGCTATGAATATTCTGAACGATATGAACTGCGACTGTGCAAATGAAACTGCTAATGGAGTGCAAAAAATAATTCATAACAGAGCGGTGGAGCCTGTTTTTCTTTTAGTAATGCCTAGAATTGTGAATTATGTTGGCGAAGGGTATGTCTTTTCAATTGGTTTACCCTATGTGTCTGCTAGCCTTAAAGCATCCGGCTATTCAGTTGTTACGATTAACTTAAACCATCATGAAGGAAAAGAAAGTGACGTGTTGAAGGATTTAATAGCGAAGCATCATATCAATATTGTGGCGACTGGTGGATTATCACCTCAATATCATATCGTAAAAAATATAATTAAAGAAACTAAGAGTATCGATCCAAATATTATTACAGTTGTAGGGGGCGGTATCATATCCGCTGATCCTATCGTGGCGATGACGGCTTTGGAATATGCTGACTATGGCATTAAAGATGATGGCGAGATTACTATACGCGAATTTGCTAAAGCCATTAGGAATGGCGAGCCGTTAAATGATATTGCAGGCATGGTGTTACCCGTTGATGGATCATTTAGGGTTTTTTCATCGCGAGAAACAGAGAAAGACCAGGATTCAATACCTTGGGCTGATTACGAAGGGTTTGATCTTGATCTTTATCTTGAACTGCCTTCACCATCATCCTCTGGACTAAATGCGAGTCGTATCGTCCACATGTTAATGGGGCGTTCATGTCCCTATAAGTGTACCTTTTGTTTTCGTTCCGCTTACCAAAAGTATGTGCGTCGCTCGTTTGATAACTTCTTTTCACAATTGGATTATTTGATTGAAAAATACCAGATCGATCATGTCACATTCGCAGATGAACTGTTTTTGCCAAAACAGCAGGACTTGAAAGAATTTTGTGAGCGAATGATGAGTTATGATGTGACATGGGATGCTGATTTTTCTATTTCTTGTGTTAAAGAAGAATTGCTTCCATTAATGAAAAAAAGTGGACTCACACTGATGGCATTCGGTTTAGAGAGTGCGGATGACTCAGTGTTAAAAAGTATGAACAAGAAGTTTTCCGTAAAAAAGATGGAAGAAGTGCTGAAAATGGTTCATGAGCACCAAATTCCTTTTTTTGGAGCCTTTATTTTCGGAGATGTCGGAGAAACGTTTGCCACGGCTAATCGAACTCTGCAATGGTGGCGTGATCACCCACAGTATTTGATTCATTTGACATTTATTAAAACGTATCCTGGTACGGCTGTTTATCATTATGCTTGCGATCAAGGAATTATCAAGGATAAAATAAAATACTTAGAAGCTGGTTGTCCGCAAGTCAATGTTTCAAGCATGAGCGATCATGAATTTGCAATGCTTGCTCGCGGTGTCGCTGACGCAATCGATTCGTCTATTGACCTAGATAGTGTTGAATTGGTTAGTCTTAATAAAGAAAATGGAATTATGGCAATGAAGGGGGTTTGTCCAATATGCTCACACACTAATCACTGGAATGATGTAAAACTATTTTCGATAAACTACTTAGCTTGTGATCATTGTACTCAGAAATTTCATATCCCGTTGTTACCTGCTATTCGCCGGAGCATTGAGGATAACATGTCTGCATTGCTGAAAGGTGGCGCTAAAGTGGCAGTATGGGGGATGACGTTGTCAGCCATGGAGCTATTCAAAGTTAATGGGGTTTTTCACGAGTCGAATGTCTATCCGATTGATATCTCGTTAAGCAAACAAAATATGGACTTATATGGGAAACGCGTATATGGACCTTCAGTTATCAACGAGCTACAGATATCTACTGTTGTGATTGCTGTCCCGTTTTATGTTTCACAAATTAGCCATCAAATCACTGAAAATCATCCTTGCGTCACCAATGTCATCGACATATGTGAATTAGTGAGTTGATTGATCGACGTTAAGCAAAAAAGCTCTGCAGCACATTATGCGATAAGTTGTGTAATAAAAATGGCTACTAGAAATAAAATAATTGCATCGGATTTAGATTATATCGTTAAGCAATCTTTACCTTGGGAAACTTTTCAAGGCAAGACAGTTTTGATATCAGGGGCGTCAGGATTTCTTCCATCTTATATGGTTGAAACTTTTATCTACCTTAACGAAATATATAATCTCGATATTGCGATTATCGGTTTAGTTCGGGATTTTGAAAAAGCCAAGCGTCGATTTGCGCATGCACATAGCTTGTCATGCTTAACTTTAATTCGGCAAGATATTTGTCAGCCGATTCATATTGATAAAAAAATTGATTTTATTATTCACGCAGCCAGTCATGCCACGCCAAAGGTGTTTGAAGTGGACCCGGTTGGTACGATATTACCGAATGTGATTGGCACAAATAATTTACTTGAGCTTGGGAAAAGAAATCTGATTGATTTGTTTTTTTACTTTAGTACGACTGGGGTTCATGGTTTTGTTAAAGAATCGGACTACCCAATAAAAGAGAACTGTTATGGATCACTTGACCCGATGAAGCTATCATCGTGCTATCTGGAAAGCAAAAAAATGGGCGAAAACCTAGCGGTTGCCTGGTGGCATCAGCATGGGGTTCCTATTAAAGTAGTACGACCAGCAATTACCTATGGACCAGGTCTGAATTTGCATAATGGTCGCTCATTTGAAGATTTTGTGTCTTGTATTGTTAACCGAAAAGATATCGAATTGTACAGTGATGGCTCTGCAATAAGGAATTACTGTTACATTGCCGACGCTGTTTTTGGTTTTTTTACGGTTTTTTTAAAAGGAAAAATTGGGGAAGCTTATAGCGTCGCGACGGATCATGAAATAAGCATCAAGGATTTAGCATACTATTTAGTTGATGATGTATTTGCTGAGCGAAAATTAAAAGTTGTTATGAAAAAAAAGCCTGAAAAAAACTATATGAGAATCAATTACCCAAGGACGACAGTAGATATCACCAAGATAAAATCACTTGGTTGGGATTTAAAGTTTTCCCTTAGAGAAGGTTTTATAAAAACGGTTGAAAGCATAGAGCTATAGATGTGTGATTATGGGCTGATAGCAGATGGCCTGCCCCGATGGCCAATGCGCTTATTCGATCCGATTAGACATCAGTTCTTCATTACTTAGATGAGGCGCCATGTCTTCAAGTGATGGCGAAAGCATAGTGCCGTTGGCTAACTGACGAGAAGCTAACTTAGGTTCGAACACGTGCGTGTGGTCAAGCACGATCTCACAGAGTGTGGGACCTTGCTGTTGCAGGGTAGCTTTGATCGCTGCAACCATGTCGCCGTAGTTGTTAACTCGCTGATAGGGCAGATTAAAACCAGCACAAAGGCGTTCAAAGTTGGGTAAGCTTACACCGGACTCAGGCCCTGTGCCGATCTCGCGGCCGCCGAAAAAGTGAGTATGGGTTTGCCGAATCGAGACGTAGCCGCCATTATTCAGCAAGAAGATTTTGATCGGCAGGTTTGCACCGACGATGGTCGTGAGTTCTTGCAGATTCATCATAATGCTGCCATCGCCTGCCAGGCAAATCACCCTTTTGCCGTGATTGCCTAGGCAAGCGCCGATAGCGGCTGGGAGATCATAGCCCATAGCTGCACAGCCGGAGTTGCTCCATAGACGCTGGCCTGGCTTGAGGTAGGCTGCTTGAAAGCCAACAACGCAGGCCGAGCCGTTGGCGGCAACAACGATTTCATCCTCGGGCAGCGCGTGAAAGAGTGTGTTCATGAAGCAATAGGGGTTGATTCGCTCGCCATTGCATTGTTCAGGACTGACTACTGGGTAACGGGCTTTGCGCGCTTGGCACCATGCGAGCCAAGATCGGTGGCTGTCGGCTGGGGAGCCTGAATGCCTATCGGCTAGCAGGGGCAGCAGCATCTTGAGGTCTGCAACCACGGGCATGTCAGGCTGCACGGTCGGTTTCTGTAATTCTAGTGGATCGATATCGACCCATATCTTGTAGGCCTTGCGGGCAAAGGACTCCCAGTTGTAACTGATCTGGCGAATATTGAGACGGCTACCAAGGACGAGGAGGAGATCCGCGCTCTGGACAGCAAAGTTACCGGCGCGATCGCCTACAGTGCCAGGGCGACCGATGTAATAGGGGTGATCAGTCCAAAGGGTGTCGTGGGCATTCCAAGCCGTTACGACCGGGATACCCAGACGCTCGACCAGTTGCAGAAATTCATTGTGGGCGCCACTGAGTCGGATACCACTGCCGGCGAGTAGGAGAGGGCGCTTCGCTGTCATCACTCGCGCCAGAATGTCGTCGGCAACCACTTCCAAGGCGGTGGATGCAGTCGTCGGCGTCAGTTCTTCCGGATCGAAACCGATAAGGCGATCCAGTTCAACGCGGGCGGCTTGGATGTCGATGGGAATGTCGATCCACACTGGCCCCGGACGTCCGCTGACGGCGAGGTGGTAGGCTTTCTCCAGGTGGTAACGGATGCTTTGCGGATCGGTGACCATGACGCAGTATTTGGTGATTGGCTCAACCAAACGCTGGATGTCAATTTCCTGGTCGCCTAACTGACGCAGGGGCAGACCGCTGCTACGCACCGTTGTCGGATACTTCACCTGTCCTGAGATCACCAGCACGGCAAGCGAGTCAGTCCAGGCACCGTAGACGCCAGTGATGGTATTGGTGCCTCCAGGACCTGAGGTGACGTTCACCACGGCGGGGCGATTGGTTAGCCGATAGTACGACTCGGCAGCCATTGCTGAGGCTTGCTCATGATGATTGAACAGGCAGTGCAGCGACGGGTGATTGCCTAGCGACTGATTCAAGTGCATAGCACCACCACCCGTGATCATGAAGACTTGGTGTATCCCCAGTTCGACGACCTTTTGTGCAACGTAATCTGAAAGCTTCATGGTCATTGTACCTGTACTCACGCTTTCACTTGAACCAGTCGGTTGTCGTGTAGTTTGTAGATATCAAAGGGCCGCCCAAGGCCTCGGATGGTTTTGATTACCTCGCCGGGATACAGGCCAGGAACCATAACGATCACTGTGTCGATGTTGGATTCTGCTAGGGTGGTTGGCGCGACGATTCGACTGTGCATCACTGGGCTAAACTTGCCCTGCTTGAAGTCTGCAGAATCCACGATAAACTCAATGTCGCCGAGTTGGGCCATGGCAAGCAGCGCTAGGGTGCGGTGGCCAGCCCCCCAGACAGCGACCTTGCCACCGGCGGCGCGGCGTTCAGCTACGAATGCGCTTAGCGAAAGGGCCAGCCTATTCACCTCGTCGGCACCCGTTATCGGTTGCAAGACTCGTTTGCGCAGGATCAGGGCAATGTCGTTCTCGTCGTTGATCAGTTGCGATTCGAGAACTTCGAAGCCGTTGCACTCGAATGCCCGACGGAAGGTTTCCTCTGTGAAATAGACTAGATGGTCGGCTACGAATTCATAGAGGGTGTTAGTCTTCAGAAGATAGCTGACATTCGGCGCGGTGATGTAGCCAACCGCACCCTCACGGGTGATGCGGCGAAGCGCTTGGATGAAAGCGCGGGTGTCGGGCTGGTGCTCAATGTAGTTGAGGGAAACGAAGGCGTCGAACCGCCCGTTAAAGCTTGCATCAAGCTCGGTCAGGTAACCCTGGACAAGCGGGCGGCCCTGCTCAGCGGCGAAGGCCACGGAGTCGGCTGAGTACTCGAGCCCAACCGCGTCGAGGCCAGCTTCAACCATGATTTCAACCACGCTACCCTTGCCGCTGCCAATTTCGATGGCGGGCTTGCCGTATAGGCAGAAGCGCTCGACCAAGGCACCGAATTCGCGCAGTCGGGCTGCCCGCGCGTCGGCTGAGTAGGATGCGGCGGTGATGACTTCGCGGTAATAGGGAACGGGGTGGCTGGATAGCTGGAGCAGTCCGCAATTGAGGCAACCGTGGATTTCCAGATTAATGCCTTGATCGCTGGCGAACTCGTTTGGTTCAGGGTAGTGCTGTGCCGCCTTTGGGAACGGCGCCATTGTAAGCAGAGGGGGGGTATCGATCATCCCGTGGCAGAGGCGGCAGTCATTCTGGCTCATCGTCCTGGATTCCTTTATTGGCCTGAGATCGCTTGATCGATATGGGGCCGGTAGATTTCTTGTAAGGTGAGCAGATCGTCGGGACAGCGGTTGTGCCAGGCAAGGTAACCCGGCACCGTTGGCGCTCGGCCGCCATTGTCGATTCTGTAGTTGGACGAAATTTCGCAGCGGTAGAGCAATGAGATAAAGTGAGCACGGTCTCGCTTCGGCGGATCAGCAAAAATCTGATTGACAGCAATGGGGCCTGGCGCGCAACTCACAGGTGAGCCAATTTCCTGCAACGCCACCGCGTGAATGCGCTGGTTGATGGTTTCACGGTATCGGATGATACCTCCGGGAAGATGCCAGCCGATGCCGGCGTGCTTGTCGTCGCGCCAAGCGAGCAGGATTCCACGCTGTGGATCAGTGACCAATAGGTCAACATTGATCATCGGCGTGGTGCGGCTGATGTAGTAGAAAATAGGTTCTGGAAGCCCGCGACCAGGATCGCTGACGGCTTTTTCAAGGACGGTGATCGCTTTCAGCATCTCGTTTGCTATCAACGCAATAGCCTCGGTTGTGCCGGTGCTGGAGTGGTGCTGGAGTTGTACCCGGCTAGGCGGATCTCGCCGCCTCGCGCAGCTGGCGGCAGTAGTCGGAGATCTCTACGTTGTCGCTGTACCAAGCATAGAGTTCGCGAATGGATTCCAACATATCGGTAAATGTAAAGGGGCCAAATTCGTCCAGAAATCGCGTATTGTCGCCAGAGTATTCGGGTTTCTCCCCCGATTCGCGCACGCTCAAGCCGATATGGGGGTTCCCATGCACAGAGCGCACCATCTCCGCGAGTTTTAGCAGTTCGTGGGGCTGACTTGTGCAGATGTTGTAGCTTCGATGAAGAGGCTCACGAGCGATGAAACTTTCCAGTATGCGCATCAGGTCATTCACATATAGGAAGTCAAAACGCATGTTCTGGGACAGGGAAATATCGAATCCGCATAGCACTCGGCAGATGTTGTTGGAGATGAAGCGTCGCCTATAGTCCTCATGGCGACCGTAGATGCCGAAACCACGCAAATTTACCGCGCGCTTGCCGGAGCGCTCAATGTCGCTAGCGGCAGCAAACTTCGACAGGCCATAGGTATCTGCAGGAATATGTGTGCGGAAAAAGGACTCCTTCATCATGGGGTGATAATGCCGCATGTCGTACTCGGCACCTGAGCCAATGGTGATCAGCTTGCCATAATCGCCAGAGCAGCGGTCAATGTTGAAGTACATCCGCAGATTTTCATCTAGCGCCTGGATGTTGACTGCGCTATGCACGACGACATCGGGGCGGTGAATGGCCATGTAAGCGCTGACATCTCCAGCATCCAACAAGTTAAGTTCGTGCCGGCGGGGTGCCAGAACGTCGTAGTCGTCTAGGGGGGTAAAGTGGGCAAGGATGTTGCGTCCTATAAAGCCGTTTCCGCCGAGTACCAACAGTTTGATCTTGCTCATGTCTAAGGTTTCTATTATGTAATGGATCCGCTCTCGTCGGATCGTCTGCTCGGCTCCTGGATCCAGCAGTTAGATCCGCTGCGCTCGCCCTCGGTTGCGCCAAGCACCCGCAGTACCTGTTCCTTATGGGGGTCGAGATCCTCGTCAACGCAAACCATAGGTGCCGAGCAGTGATTACAGAAATTGATCCTGTCACGCTCCCCTCGCGCCATGGCTATGCGCAATTGTCGCAGCGGCTCGCCATTCCAAATCTCCACAGCACTTGTGCATCGAACGTCGCCGATATTGACTTTTTTCGGCCAGTCAAGAGTGCAGGGGCTGGTGATGCCGTCCCAGTTGAAGTGAAGGTACATGAAGACAAAGGGGCAGATTTCCTTATAGCCTTTGATCTTCTGGTCGTACATGCCGGTTTCAGCAAGCGTGTTCTGTTTGTCAAGCTGGGTTTCGGCCCACTGGGGCACAACTTTCTCGACATAAATCTCGTCGCACTTGTCGCCGAAGGTATCGAAGAAGGACTGCCGCTCCTCGTCGCTGAGAACGAAGATACGTTTGTCCTCCGAATCGAGTGGACTAGTCTGATCCGCTATCTTGATGTAGATTCGGCAATGGCCGCGCACACGATAGAGATGTGCGATATTGGCTATCATTGCGTCCATGTCTACCTTAGCTCCAGCCACTTGCCGATAGCGTTCGCTGGACAGTCCCTCAAGGGAAATGTTGATCCGGTCGATGCCTGCCTCGGCGAGCGCCGAGTTGAGGCCCGGCTCCAGCTTTGAGCCGTTGGTGAAAAGTTCCACGATGTCCGCCACGCCACTTTGCTTAACATAGGCGATCATGGCGGGCAAGTCAGCGTGCAGTGTGGGTTCGCCGTGGTTTCCGATTTTGACTTTTTTGAGCCGTTGGGGAAATTCACGCAAGTCATCGACAATCTTTTTAAACAATGCAAAAGGCATCAGTCCGCGCTTCAGCTGTGCTTCCTTCATCGCCTTGCTGTCGGCCTGGAAGCAGAAGCTACACTTGAAATTGCAGACACTACAAATATCAATATGTGCTGAAAAAGGCGTGTCGAGCGGCAACCGATCCTCAAGGGGTACCTTGGGGGCCGAGTAAATACGGGGCTGAACAATTGCGGAGATCTTTTTTTCACTCATGATGCTTGCTTGCTTGCTTGCTTGGTTGTGTGTCAACTCAGCACAATCGGAATGAGCTGTTCAAGTCGTGTGATCGTGGCGTCGGTACGGCTAACATCGACGCCATCATCATAGCCTGCTGCAAAAAAAATGAACGGAATGCCGCTGGCTAAAGCTGTCTGTTGATCGACGCAACTGTCACCAATTAGCGCGGCATTTTCCGCAGTGATGCCCATTTGCGCTAGAGCGTATTCAACGGGTTGGCGATCAGGCTTTGCACGCAGCTTAGGATTAGCAGCTACTACGGTGTCGAACAAGTGGGCAATACCGGTATCCTCTAAAACCCGCTGACATAAGAAATCCGGTTTGTTTGTACATATACCGCAGGCGATACCATTGTGCTTTAGTGACACTAGAGTTTCGACCACGCCATCATAAAGGGAATCGGCTGGCGTCCGTATCTCTCGATAGCGCTCGCGGAATTCCTGAATCAGCGGCGCCAGTTGGTGCGCGCTACAAGCATGACCCACCAGAGCGGCAGCGCCATGGCTGACGAACCGGCGGTAAGCCTGCTCAGGTAGCGCCACAAGGTTGCGATCAGCGCGCATCGAATTAAGAATCTGCGCGGTCTCCCTCGCACTGTCGACGAGAGTCCCGTCGAGATCGAACAACAGGCCGTTGATGGCACCGGTCAGGTTCATAGATCTCTCGCGTTCAGAACTTTCCAGCGAGACTCCAGCATTTCTATGCGCCGGTCGTCCTCGATCTCAATGTGCTTGTAGTAATCGCGTTTGTTGAGCAGCCAGAGTAGTTCAAAACGAACAGCATTCAATAATCCTTCCTGAATGCACGTTTCTTTGACTATATCCGCATTGAAGATGATCTTGCGGGTCTCGAATCGGTCCAGATGGATCGCTTGCAGTTGCTGCATTATTGGTAAAGACTCGATCGAAACACCACCGCCAACAACATATTCGAGATCATGTTCCTGGCACGCTTGTGCGACAATCATGCAGTCTTTGGTGATTACAGGCGAGTTGATCACTTCCCGCGAGAATCCATGAGAAAGTGTATAGTCAACCCGACCAAAGACGACGCCATCGACCCCGCGCGGTTGAGATGCCTTTGCCATCAGATGTTCGAGTTGAGAAAATGAATACTGAGTTTCAAGGTTGAACAGGAATCTAGTATCCGCGCGCTCATCCCCATTGTATACCTTATTGATGGCATCAATGAACTTGGTGAGTGCATAAGGCGTTTCAATCATTGGTGCGATAATATAATCAACGCCGAGTTGTTTGGCCTCCAGGAGATCGCGGATTGCTTCGCAGCCGCCGATTTTTAAGCCGATTTTGACGTCAGCTCGACGTGCTATGTCTAGCAGCCGGAGTAACTCTTCCATGCGGGTCCCCTCAGCCTCGAATTCGGCTTTTACCCCGATGTAGCCAAACTTCTCTCGTCCTTTCTTAAGAAGGTCGAGCATTTCTCGTTCGCGGTAATTCATTTTTGAGCAGTATTTTTGGCAGATGTTAAGAGCGTTTTTGGCAGCCCTTTTAAGGTGACGAAATTCGTCCGACTGCAAGCCACTGAACTTATATTTTTTTGGCTCATGAGCCTACAGTTTTTACGGATCAGCAGCCGATAAATAAATAGCGATGCAAGCGGCGGTGTGTTCAAGCATCCCATTGCTCAGCCCAGGGAAAAGCCCGATCCAAAAGGTATCCCTCATTATCCGACCTGTATTTACAAGATCACCCACCATACGATAGGCGTGCCCTTCAAAGTAAGGCTGGCAAGTAAGGTTACCGCCAAACAAAAGTCGCGTGCCTATCTTGCACTGATCAAGATGTCTTAAGAGTTCAACGCGCGCTATCCCTCTTTCTGGCCTCAGCGTTACAGGAAAACCAAACCAGGACGGATCACTGTTTAGCGTTAACTCAGGCAGTATCAAATGCTCCTCACAGTTCCGCAATTGCTCTTTAAGAGAGATAAAATTGGCTTTACGCCGGGCAATGAAGTCCGGCAACTTGTCGAGCTGCGCCAGGCCGCAGGCGGCCTGCATGTCGGTGATCTTGAGATTGTAGCCGGCGTGCGAGTAAGTGTATTTGTGGTCGTAGCCGGCGGGCAGGCTGCCAAGCTGCCAGTCGAAGCGCTTTTTGCAGGTATTGTCCTTGCCGGGGGCGCAGAAGCAGTCGCGACCCCAGTCGCGGAAGGATTCGGCGATGATCTTGAGCTGGGCGTTGTTGGTGAAGACGGCGCCGCCTTCGCCCATGGTGATGTGATGGGCGGGGTAGAAGCTCAGGGTGGCGATGTCGCCGAAGGTGCCAACCAGCTGGCCCCTATAGGTGGAGCCGAGGGCGTCGCAGCAGTCCTCCACCAGCCAGAGGCCGTGGGCTCGGCAGGCGGCGGTGACGGCATCAAGGTTGAAGGGGTTGCCCAGGGTGTGGGCGAGCATGATGGCCTTGGTGCGCGGGCCGATGGCTTCTTCCAGGTGGGTGACGTCGATGTTGTAGGTGCCCAGCTCGACATCGAGAAACACCGGAACGGCGCCGACTTGCAGGATGGGGTTGACGGTGGTCGGGAAGCCGGCGGCGACGGTGATGACTTCATCGCCCGGGCGGATGGCGCGCTCCCCGAGCTTGGGGCTGGTGAGGGCGCTGAGGGCGATCAGGTTGGCCGAGGAGCCGGAGTTGACAGTGATGAGGTGCTTGACGCCGAGAAATTCCGCCAGGCGCTGCTCGAAGGCGTCGTTGAAGCGCCCGGTGGTGAGCCAGCCGTCGAGGGCGGCTTCGACCATGTTGTGCAGCTCGGCGCCGTCGATGACTTTGCCGGCGGCGGGGATGGGGGTTTGGCCGGGTTGAAAGTGCGTCGGGGCAAAGGCGTGGTGAGCGAATTGGCTGACACGATGGGCCGTGGCCTTGCGCAGCAATTCGTCGCATTTCGCGGCGTTGAGCCGCGCAACTTTGCGACATTGGCGGTGGTGGATGGTAATGACTTTATCGACGCGGGCGACGCTGTCGCATTTGAGGTGCCCTTCGGCAAGGTCGCTGCTGGAGATGGGAACGGCGTTGGTATCGAAGCTATAGTTGTCGACCTCGGAGGTGACGTAGGCAACTTGCAGGTCGCCCGATGATCTTTCCTCGGCCATGGCCAGGACGACGCCCGGTCGGACTTTGCTGCCCCTGCGGTTGGTGTAGGGGAAGTCCAACAGGACGAGATCACCGAGCTTTAACATCGAAGACCTCTTCCCAGTCCACGTCCTGATCGTCCTGGTCGGAAAAAAAGCTGGCCATGCCGATTGCGCGAAATTCTTCTTCCGAAGGGGTGGGCATGGCGTGAAGCTGTCCGGCCGGCGGCCCAAGATGACCTTCTTGGTCAAGCACGACGATCAACAGCTCCGTCTGATCGGCGGCTTGCAGCGGGGCTAGTAGCTGAATCTGGTTGTTTTGGTAGATGGCTTTGACGGTGTGCATGGCGATTCAGGTGGTTGCAAAGCGATGCCGCAGCGGATCACGGCGCGTCGGCGAGGAAGGCGGCGATGTCTTCATCGCAGAGTTGGGCGGCCTCGGCGCCGGTGCTGAGACGATGATACCAGCTGAGGGTGCGGTCGATGCTTTGCGCGAGCGTCCAGCGCGGGGCGATGCCGAGCCGGGCGCGGGCCTGGGCGATTTCAAGCGTTAGGCAGCCGGCCTCGTGCGGGCCTTCGGTGCCGTCGCCCCAGTGGACCTCGCCACGGCCATAGGCGGCGCGGGCGCGCTCGATGACCTGGCGCACAGTCGCGGCCTCCTGTGGCAGGGGGCCGAAGTTGTAGGCGTCAGCCAGGCTGGTTGTGTGCCAGAGCTGTTCGGCGAGCTTGAGATAGGCCGCCAGGGGTTCGAGTACATGCTGCCAGGGGCGAATGTCTCCGGGGCGGCGGATGTGCAGCGGCTGCTGCTGGCTCCAGGCGCGCACCGCGTCGGGGATGAGGCGGTCTTGCGACCAGTCGCCGCCGCCGATGACATTGCCGGCGCGGGCGGAGGCGACGGCGATGCCTTGCGCGTGCAGAAAGGCGTCGCGGTAGCTGGCGAGGATGATCTCGGCGGCGGCCTTGCTGGCGCTGTAGGGGTCGTGACCGCCGAGGGGGTCGGTTTCGCGATAGGGGTAGGGCTGCTCGGTGTTGCGGTAGACTTTGTCGGTGGTGATGACCACCACCACGCGCGCGCTGGGGCAGGCGCGCAGGGCGTCGAGCAGATGCGCGGTGCCGAGCACATTGGTGGCGATGGTGCCGAGCGGATCGCGATAGCTGGCGCGCACCAGTGGCTGGGCGGCGAGGTGGAAGACGATCTCTGGGGCGGCCTGTTGCACAGCCTGGGCGAGCGCCGGGGCTTCGCGCAGATCCAGCAGCTGGCTGGCGGTGCGCGTGCCGAGCTGGAGTAGATCGAAGAGATTGGGGGCGGTGGCCGGGGGCAGGGCGATGCCGGTGACCTGGGCGCCGAGCCGGTCGAGCCAGTACGCGAGCCAACTGCCTTTGAAGCCGGTGTGGCCGGTGAGCAGGATGCGCTTGTCGGGCCAGAAGGCGGGGTCTGGGTTGGAGGTGGGCATGATGGGCGGGCTCAGCTCCAGCACTTCCAGGGGGCTTGGCCGCTGTCCCAAAGGGTTTCGAGATGGACCTTGTCGCGCAGGGTGTCCATGGGCTGCCAGAATCCGCGATGGATGAAGCTCATGAGCTGACCTTGGGCGGCGAGTCGGGTCAGCGGGGTCGTTTCCCAGGCGGTACGATCGTTTTCGATCAACTCAAGACAGGCTGGGGAGAGGACGAAGAAGCCGCCGTTGATCAAGCCGCCATCGCCACGCGGTTTTTCCATGAACCCGGTGACCGTTTGGCCGCTGCATTGCAGGGCGCCATAGCGCCCGGGCGGGCTGACGGCGGTGACGGTGGCGAGCTTGCCGTGGCGGTGATGAAAGGCGAGTAGTGCGCTGATGTCGACATCACTCAGGCCGTCGCCATAGGTGAAGCAGAAGGCGGGTTCGTCTTCGATATACTCGCGCACGCGCAACAGCCGCCCGCCGGTCTGAGTGTCTTCGCCGGTGTCGATGAGGGTCACCCGCCAGGGCTCGGCATGGCGCTCGTGGACTTCCATCTGGTTGGTGGCCATGCAGAAGGTCACGTCCGACATGTGCAAGAAGTAGTTGGCGAAGTATTCCTTGACGATGTAGCCCTTGTAGCCGCAGCAGATGATGAAGTCATCCACCCCATGAGCGGAGTAGAGCTTCATGATATGCCACAGTAGCGGCCGGCCACCGATGCCGATCATCGGCTTCGGCTTGAGGTGGGTTTCCTCCGAGATGCGGGTACCAAGCCCGCCGGCGAGGATGACGGCTTTCATACGGTGGCACCCCGGTCGCTGAGCTTGAAGGTGCGGAGCAGGAGTGTGTTGAGATCGGGTATCAGTTTGGTTTCCATGGCTGGTTCAGGCCGCTTGGAGCATTTCGCGGAGTACCTGGCGCAGTTTGGCCTCTGTCAGCGGCGTGCAGTCCGATAACAGGCTGGCGCGCAGAAGCTCGTTGAGCAACGTCTGGTAGCCCCGGCCCTCGGTAGCCGCTCGCTCACGCAGGGCAGCCAGGATGTCATCGTCTAGCTGGAGCGTGATCTGTGTTTTGCCGTCGCTGT
Organism: Lamprobacter sp.; assembly: GCF_034860625.1. Taxonomy (NCBI): domain Bacteria; kingdom Pseudomonadati; phylum Pseudomonadota; class Gammaproteobacteria; order Chromatiales; family Chromatiaceae; genus Lamprobacter; species Lamprobacter sp. The sequence goes on along the minus strand of NZ_JAYESN010000066.1, from coordinate 2,537 downwards.
TGACAACAGCCCCCTGCTGACCTTGTGAGAAATCATCGTGTTCGCGCATGGTTGGCTTGCCGTTCGTCGTGCAGTCGTTCTTGCCGTTGTGCGGTGCGCGCAGAGATTAACCGCAGTTCGTGCACACCTCGGTCATGGTACGCCACAATCAATACCCGTCCACGGTGGTCCTGTCCGATGGTTACGAACCGTTCCTCGTCGTGATCGACATCCTCGATGGTGATCGCATAAGGATCGTAGAAAACACCAAGATCGGGAAGTAGGCATGGTTGGCGATGCGTTGACCGGCATTGGGCACGCAGGCTAAGCCGGGGATGTTGTCGATGGCCTCGCGGTAGTGGGCGGCGATCTCGGCACGGCGGGCGAGGGCGCGGTCGATGTGCAGCTTGCTCTTGGCGTCCGGGCAGATGATGGCGCCGCCCTCGCAGGTGTTGAAGAGCTTGGTGGCATGGAAGCTGAGCACCGAGAGGTCGCCATGACGCAGGATGCTGCCGCCTTGATCCTGTACGCCGAAAGTATGCGCGGCATCGTAGATGACCCTGAGGTTGTCGTTGTCGGCGAGGGTCTGGATGGCCTCGACGTCGCAGGGATTCCCGTACACATGCACCGGCAGGATGGCGGTGGTGCGCGGGGTGATGGCGGCCTCGATGCGGTTGGGATCGAGGTTGAACGTGACCGGGTCGATATCGACGAACACCGGCTGAATCTCGTTCCAGAGCAGGGTATGCGCGGTGGCGACGAAGGAGAAGGGGTGGTGATGACCTCGCCGGTGATGCGCAGCGCTTGCAGCGCGGTGAGCAGCGCCAAGGTGCCGTTGGCGAACAGCGCCAGATGCTCGACACCCAGATACTCGGCCAGTGCTTGCTCGAATTGCTGGTGGAAGGGGCCGCTGTTGGTGAGGATCTTGTTGTCCCAGATCTGCTCCAGGTAGGGGATAAACTCCTCGAGCGGGGGCAGGTGGGGTTGGGTGACGTAGATAGTTTTGTTGGAACTCATCGTAAAGAGCGTCTTGGTGTTCAGTCCCTGGGAGATGTGATGTTTAGCAGGCAAGTGACTGTTTACGGCGGCGGATGCTGTTCAGCCTAAGTCTTGGCTGCTGTCCTTGAACGCTTCATGCCAAGTTGTGTTATCGGCTGTTGCCGGGTGTTCTTGAATGGTCTGGAAGAAAGTCAGCCTTGAGCACTTCGTCGACGGAATAGGGGCATGCGAAAGGAAACTGATCTTGATCGATGCCTGTCTCATTTTCAGCCTTGAGCTTAGCTTTTTGATAGGCCGTTTCAAGTTTCTCGCTCAAATAAGGCTTCAAGCTTGGGCTGTCCGCGAGCAACTCCTTTATATCGATCCGCTGCGTCGTGATGGTATTACGCCAGCTGCGGGTGCGCTTTGGAACTTGGTATTGCCATTTCAATAAATGCATCAACAGGAGACTGAGTCGATTCACCAGCTCGCGTTTCTCGCTCTTTGCCATGGCTTCTAACTCTTCGGCAAGGTGGTCGATATCGAGCTGATCCCATTGTTGATGGCGCATAAAGTTGGCGTTCTCCAACAGCCAGCCATGAAAATCTTGCTCGTAAGCGGTTAAGTCAGACATGGTTGTGTCTTCCGTCGCGCGTTAAATGGATGGGTGTTGCTGCGCATCATGGCGCTTGAGCATTTCGTTGTGGCGCTTGTCGGCTCGCTCAAAGCGCTTTTCGACCTGCTCGAAGTGCTGATCCATCCGCTCGAAGCCTTCGCGCATCAGCTCGCGTTGGTGTTTGAGTGCCTCCTCCACCCGCACCATGCGCTCACGCAGTTCGATCTCGTAGACCGCAGGCGGCTTGCCCAGCGATTGCTCGGCCAGCCATTCGCCGAGGTGGGTCTTGATGAACTCGATGTCTTCTTGAGCAAGTGCCATGGTGTCCTCTGCGATCACAGCGGCTAAGATGTCAGCCTAGGTCAAGGTCATGACGCTGGCAAGGGCTGTCCGCTGCTGCTCAGTGCCAGCGCGGCGCTCCTCCAACCCCGGCTGCTCGCTGATCTCGAGGCAGGTCGTCCAAGCCGCTTCTACCATCGGCAGGATGCTCTGCTCCGCGTTTTGCGGATGCGCCAGCGCCGACTCCCTCCGCCGGCTCCGCGCACAGCGCCCGCAGCTGAGCGTGCCCGCTGACCAGGCGCTCATCGGCATCCAGGATCAGGTTCCAGCGCGCGTTGGAGAGGCCAAGGCGGCATTGCGCGCGGCGGCAACGTCATCGCACCAAGCAAAGTGATGCACCTGCGCCCCACAGCCCTCAGCGATCGCCACCGTCGCATCGCGCGAGCCGGTATCCAGCACGATCATCGTCTCGACCACCGCCGCCGCGCTCTGCAGGCAGGCGGCGATGGAGGCGGCTTCATCGCGGGCGATGACGACGAGCGCTAGCAGCCTGTCGGACTTTGCGACCACCGCCCGCGTGCCGACTTGGGAGACTGTCGTGCTCCTTCAGGAAAAACGCCGATGCCCAACTTCCGCTCCATCGATCGCGACCGCCCATTAGCGTTGCCCCTGTCGTTACAAGACC
>NZ_JAYESN010000065.1:0-26672 GCF_034860625.1 Lamprobacter sp. | reverse complement strand
CGCCGCCAAACGTCATCGGCTGGACCCCGAACTGGTCCATGCCGTGATTCGCGCCGAGTCGGCCTATGATCCGCGTGCACGGTCTCCGGCTGGGGCCTGCGGTCTGATGCAGCTGATGCCGGCGACCGCGCAGCGGTTTGCTGTGCATGATGTCTGGGATCCAGCGCAGAACATCGAGGGCGGTGTCGCCTTTCTGCGTGTGTTGATCGATCGTTTTGAGGGCGATCTCAAGCTCGTGCTCGCGGCCTACAATGCCGGCGAGGGTGCGGTCGCCAAGTATGGCAACCGCATTCCGCCGTATCGGGAGACGCAGCAGTATGTGCGACGGGTATTGGGTTATTTGGGAGTCGGTTGAGCCACAATTCTCATCGCCACCGTCAGTCACATGGGCGACACAGGGGGTCGCGTCATGTCTTGTGGCGACACAACCTGCTGGCTCAACGGCACTCTCGGTAGGTCTCGTTAGTGAACATCGTTGGCGCGGTGGTTGTTCCCCTAACATCCGCAGGTGCTTTATCCCCAATTGAGAAATTTGCGTCCGCTGCCCCTTGCAAGTCTAGGGTGATGGCGTACGACTGTATGGCAGAGATAGCTGCCTCGCTTGCCGACGGCGACGATCGGGGTCTTTTCTAAGGCTGGGCATCTCGTTAGAAGCCCTTTAGTGCAAGCCCGGCATCCTCAACCCACTTACAACAAGTTACACACAAAAGGATCATATTCTGCGAAACGAGAGGTGGATCCCGGAGGCCGCGATCAATCAGTTCTGGGAGTGGGGGTAAATTTGGCTCTACGGTGGAAAATGAAAAAGGCTTAGCATCTGATCGATGCTAAGCCTTTGATTTTATGGCGCGCCCGGAGAGATTCGAACTCCCGACCACCTGGTTCGTAGCCAGGTACTCTATCCAGCTGAGCTACGGGCGCGGCGAGCAGCGAATTATCCGTTGGCTTTTGGATTCTGTCAAGCGCTTGCGTGCCGCACCATTGGCCCCTGATCATCCGCGAGCGGCTGATTAGCAAGCGCTCGGTCGGCAGCTTAGCCTTGCATCCTGTATCCTCTAGCCATCTAGGAGCGCTGCTTGAAGGCGCTGGCTTACGAACAACGATCGAGCGACTGGCTTGGAGGGGGTTTGATGCGTCTGGTGTTGATTGCGCTTGCAGCCCTTTGGGCGGCTGGAGCACTGGTTGCCTTTTTGCAGACGCGCGATCGGCCAGCGGAGGCGAAACGGAGCGCGGCTTATCTGGTGATCTGGCCGGCGCTGTTGGTGCTGGTGTATCTCAATCAGCCATTGCCGTTGTGGGTCTCGGTCCCCCTGTTCTTTGGCTTCATCCCTTGGTTCTTGGCTGGACCACATCTCTGGGGCATCCTGAAGGAGCCGAGCCGGATCAAGCCGGGAGAACTAGTCGGTATTCCGGTCGGTTACTGGAAGTGGGGTGGGCTGGCCGCGGTACTGTTGGGCCTTCTGTTCGATGTCCTTGTGCGGCCCTAACGTTACCCGCGGGGTTGTCTGCGCGTTGCCACTTCGGCTAGTGAAGCGTCTGTTCAGCGTCAGCATCATGGTCAGTCTGAACCGCTACCGCAACGCTCGGTGCGAGCGTCCTCCGCGATCCTTTAGTTGTCTGACTGTTTCTATGCTCCATTGGCACTTATGATCAATCCTCCGAACAACCAGCCACCGGACGACATCCGACAGATTGACGCGCTGCTGCAGATCGTCGCCCGCCTGCGCGATCCTCAGCGCGGCTGCCCCTGGGATCTGAAGCAGACGATGCGCAGCATTTTGCCGTTCACGCTCGAGGAGGCCTATGAGGTGGCCGAGGCGATCGAGAACGACGATATGCCAGAGCTACGCGAGGAACTGGGCGACCTGCTGTTCCAGGTCGCGATCTACTCGCGGATGGCCGAGGAGCGTGACGCTTTCCGCTTCGAGGATGTGGTGGAGGCGATCTGCGACAAGATGATCCGTCGCCATCCGCATGTGTTTGGTGATGTGCGTGTCGAGTCCGAGGCCGAGGTACGGGCAAACTGGGAGCGCATGAAGGCGGATGAACGTGAGGCCAAACACGAGCGTCCGCATATCAGCGTGCTGGATGGCGTGGCTCAAGCCTTGCCCGCGTTGGTGCGCGCCGAGAAGCTGCAAAAGCGTGCCGCCAATGTGGGTTTCGATCTCGACGACCTTGACCATGTGGTTGAAAAGATCCATGAGGAGCTTAATGAATGTGAGGAGACCTTTGCCGAGCATGCCGAGCCGACGGAACGCGTGCATGAGGTTGGCGACCTGCTGTTCTCCTGCGTGAATCTTGCCCGGCATCTGGGCGTTGATGCCGAACAGGCATTGCGAGCGGCCAACCATCGTTTTGAGCGTCGCTTCCAGCGCATTGAGGTCTGCCTCCGCGCCGCTGGTCAGATCCCTGCGCATTCCCAGCGTGCCGAGATGGATCGGTTGTGGGAAATCGTCAAAAACGAACAACATTAACGGCCAGTGCTTGAGGAACCCCCCATTGCTTGAGGAACCCGATGAGCTTCCTCGCGCGTATTGACGACTGCAATCGCTGGGCACCCGGAGATTACATCGCCTTTGTTGTCGATGGCGAGCAGCTCGGGATGGTGCGTACTGAGTTCGCGCAGTCGTTGTGCGAGCCTGATCAAGCCTTTGTGTTAACAGGCCTTGGGCTACAATGGCGCAGCGCGCCAAGCGGGTTTGAGGCTCGGACCGAGGCCATGCAACAGGTCTGCGATGAGCTGATCGCGCGTGGGCTGATCAGTTATCGCCACGGCGAGCAGTATCCAGTCACCGCCGGCCGTCGCCAGGATGCGCGTTTCCTGATCGACCGCGCCTGCGCCCCGTACTTTGGCATACGCGCTTTTGGCCAGCATATCAACGGCTTTGTGCGCCGGCCCGATGGTCTCTGGATGTGGATCGCCCGGCGTTCCGCGGATCGACGCGTCTATCCAAACCGGCTTGATAATATGGTCGCCGGTGGCCTGCCTTGGGGCATCGCACTGAATGACAATCTTCGCAAGGAGTGCGCGGAAGAGGCTGGGATGCCGGCGCAGCTCGCCGATCGGGCCGTGCCAGTTGGCGCCATCACCTATTGTCGCGCTTCCAAGCGCGGCCTCAAGCCGGATGTGATGTACTGCTACGATCTGGAGCTGCCCGCGGACTTCAAGCCAGACTGCCAAGATGGCGAGGTGGCGGGCTTTGAGCTGATGCCGATCGAGCAAGTGGCCGAGATCGTCCGCGACACGAACGCGTTCAAGCTTAACTGCAATCTGGTCATCATCGATTTCTTGGTGCGCCATGGCGTGCTGACACCCGAACATCCCGATTATTTGGAGATCGTGCAACGGCTACGCTCGTTGACCTGAGGGCATCAGGATTGCGACTCCATTGCCCCATCCATTTGTCTCCGGCACCACTCTCGAGGGCACTATGAGCAATCAGTTTGGCATTCAGCGTCGTCAGTCCGTTCAGGTCATGATCGGCGGACTTGCGGTCGGCGGCGATGCGCCGGTGCGCGTGCAGTCGATGACCAATACCGACACCGCTGACATCGATTCTACCGTCACCCAATGCGCCGAGCTGGCCCGCGCGGGCTCTGAGTTTGTGCGCATCACGGTCAATAACGAGACGGCGGCGGCGGCGGTGCCGCGCATTCGCGATCGCTTGGAAGCGATGGGCTCGCCAGTGCCGCTGATCGGCGACTTCCATTTCAATGGCCATCGCCTGCTCAGTGACTACCCGGCCTGTGCCGAGGCGCTCGCCAAGTACCGCATCAACCCCGGCAATGTCGGCCGCGGCGAGAAGCGCGATACACAGTTCGCGACCATGATCGAGATCGCCTGCCGCTACGATCGTCCGGTGCGCATCGGCGTCAACTGGGGCAGCCTCGACCCGGAGCTCATTGCCCGCATGATGGATGCGAATGCGCGCTCCGAGAGCCCCAGGCCTGCCGAAGAGGTGATGCGTGAGGCGATGGTTGAATCCGCGGTCGGTAGCGCGTTACGCGCTGAGGCTCTGGGTCTTGGACGCGATCACATCATCCTCTCCTGCAAGATGAGCGGGGTGCAGGATCTGATCGCCGTTTATCGAATGCTCGCCGCACGCAGCGATCATGCACTGCATCTGGGCTTGACCGAGGCCGGCATGGGGTCGAAAGGTATCGTCGCCTCCACGGCGGCGCTGTCGGTGATCCTGCAGGAGGGGATTGGCGACACTATCCGCGTCTCCTTGACCCCAGCTCCGGGCGAATCGCGCACTCGCGAAGTGGTGGTGGCACAGGAGATCCTGCAAACCATGGGAATGCGCTCGTTTGCCCCCATGGTGACCGCGTGCCCCGGATGCGGTCGGACGACAAGCACCCTGTTTCAGGAGCTTGCGGAAGATATTCAGGGCTATTTGCGCGATCAGATGCCAGTCTGGCGCGAGACCTATCCCGGCGTCGAGACCCTGCGGGTCGCCGTGATGGGCTGTGTCGTCAATGGTCCCGGCGAAAGCAAGCATGCCAACATCGGCATCAGCTTGCCCGGCACCGGCGAGCAGCCCTCTGCACCGGTCTACATCGACGGCGAGAAGGCCAGGACACTGAAAGGCGCTGATATTGCGGCTCAATTCAAGACCATGGTCGATGAGTACATCGTCGAACGCTATGGCAGCTGCTGACAGACGTGCGTGAATGGCGTTCCGCCAGCCGTTCCACTCACCGTTCCACCAACCACCCATCTCACTGCGGAGAAGCACAGGCATGAACATAAAGAGACTCATCTGCTTGAACCTTGCGCTAGCGCTCGCTGGCCCCTTATCGGCTGGTCTTGCCAGCGCGGCTGATGATCCGATGATGGTCAGTGTGAAACGCTTATCTTTGGAGACGTCGCAGCGCATCGCTCAGGCCACCATCGATGCCTGCCGTGAGAAGGGGATTCAGATTGGCGTGACCGTTGTCGACCGTGATGGCGTCATCCAGGCCCAGTTGCGTGACACCATTGCGGCGCCAATCACGGTGCCGATCAGCTATAAGAAGGCCTACACCGCAGCGAACTTCAACGCCGCAACCTCAGCCCTTGAGCCGCGTGCAGATACCGCAGTCGGGCGCCAAGACTTTCTGGTGATGTCAGCAGGAGGTCTACCTATCCAGGTCGGAGGCGCCTTGGTCGGCGGCGTCGGTGTCAGTGGTGCTCCGTCCGGTGAAACCGACGAGGAATGTGCCCAAGCGGGCGTCGACGCGGTTCAAGACGATCTCGACATGGCGATGTAGCCATGAGCTGATGGATGAGGGCCAACGATGGTTGGCCCAAGCGACAGATGATTGCCGAAGTGAACAGGCAGCTGCGTTTTAAGTCCAGCCAGGCTTATAGTATCCGTCCGGTTAGAAGTTACCCGTCGCTCCCGCGGTGATAATGGAGAGCATCTCACCATTGATGGTGATTGCAATCGCCTGTAATTCCTGCGGTAGCTCATAGGCGTTGATGATCATGTCCAGATTGAGCATCTCGAGCCAGAAGCGGCCATCATTGTCTTCGACCAATGCGATCGAGCAGGGCATATAAGCCGCGTAGATGGTGTTGAAGCGCACCATCTTAACTGCATCCTCGGGCCGGCAAAACTGAAAGATCTCGAGCCTCGGCGATTCAATCCCTCGGGCTTGTAGCTCGGCGCTCACATTCTGATGGCCAACCAGCTTCATGTTGAGCTCGACGGCCTTCGAATTCATGGCATCGATGGCATCGTCGGGGCTCATCCCCTCGATGAGACCGATCTTGAGTACTGTTTGTCCGATCTCGTACATGTTGACATCGGGCGCGTTGGTGCTGTCGAGTGCTGAAGCGATTGGCACCGAGAGTAGCAACAGACACAGTAGTGCCGAGGTTGCGAGGATGCGTTTGAGCATGGGTAGGACTCCTTGGGGTAGGCATCGGCAGGCGTTTTAGCCGCCTGCATCAATCATCGTTATCGTCATCATCATCATCATCGTCATCGCTATCCTTATCGTCCTTGTCATCCAGCGTCGCGATAAAGGCGAGGATGTCGAGAAGATCTTCTTCCTCATATTCGTCGAAGGTCTCATCTTCGGGGTCATCGGCGTGGATACGCTCGTCCTGCTGGAACAGCAGGATTTGACGCATCAGGTACTCGTGATATTGGCCGCGTAACGGTGGAGAATCCTTGCGCGATTTTCCCTCCGCCTGACGCCCGTGACAGGACTTGCAATCGTATTTGTAGAGCCGTCGACCCGAGCGCGCGCTGCCATCTTCTGGCTGTGGGACATCGAGATCGATCTCGAGATCGGAGATATAACCCGCCAGATCCATGAGTTGGCGATCATCATAGGTCTTGAGACCGCCGACGACGAGCATTGCATCGTAGCCGCGGAGGCCGCTCTGATAATCACGCAGGGCGTTCATCAGATAGTATTCAGGAAACCCGGCAATGCGTGGGTATTTGCCCCCGAGGATGCCTTGACCACGTTGGCCGTGGCAGAGGGCGCATTGGCGAAACATCACCTCGCCCTCAGCGAGGTTCGGCTCGTAATCGTCCAAGGCCTCGTTTCGAGCCTCGTAATCCTCCCTGGCCGAGGCAGATGGAATCAGGATCATCAAGCCCAGTGGAACCGCAACTAGCGCGGCGAGAAGCGAACGCGTCAGCGACATCGAAACTTGCTCCGTTCTCTCTTTTGATGGGGCTTCGCTCGTACGAAGCTTGAGAAGGTCTCTATTCAGAATGGGCCAGTCAGAATAGGCCAATCAGAATGGGCCGAGCCTTCAGGTTGTTTTCAGCGCAGCTAACATAGGCGATTGGCTGAGGCGCTGCAACCGCGTTAAAAACCATAAACTTCTTGGTGAAAAGGCCTTCATTCTTTGCTGCTTCTTCCTTTGCAGCCTCTTCCTTCGCGGCTTCTTCGCTGATCAGGATCGACATCGGCAGCTCGAGGCCACCTAGGACGGGGTAACGAGGAGCCATTGATGCCGATGGTACTGATCGACACGACTGCGCCAACGCGCCGACCGCTGGCGAGTGCCCAGTGGATCGACGGCGACGCAACATAACATGCGGGCCTGTTTGATTGATTGCTGGATGCTGTACACAGGCGACTTCGACGACGCGTGGCGTCAGTGATACTGCTCGGTGGTGTAATGGCCAGGCTCGAGTCGTTTGTGCCGGTGCAGCCCATGTGCCTCCAGCCAGGCGCGCACATCCTTGATCATCTCCGAGTTGCCGCAGAGCATCAGATGGCTATCCTCTGTGGTGATCTTGGCGCCGGCAGCGTCTTCGAGCACGCCGTTCTCAAGTAGGTTGGTGATGCGACCCTGCAGCGCTGTCTCACTTGAGTCGCGCGTGAGTGCGGTGATGAAGGTGAAGGCCCCTTCATGCTGGGCTTGCAGCTCGGCGATGGTCTCGCCATAGGCCAGTTCGCCGGTGTTGCGCGCCCCGTGCACCAAGATGATTCGCTCGAAACGCTCCCAGGGCTCCGACGTCTTCAGGATCGATAGGAAAACACCCAGAGCCGTACCCGTTGCCAGCATCCACAGATGTCGACGCGAGACCACGTTATCCATGGTGAAGACGCCGCTCGCCTTAGCCGAGACCCAGATGCGATCACCGATCTCGAGATCGGACAGCCTGGGCGTCAGCGGACCTTCAGGGATCTCATTGAAGTAGATCTCGAGTGGCTGCTCCTGTGGTGCATTGACCAGGGAATAAGGCCGCCCGACACGCTCACCGTCCAGATCCAGCGCCACTTTGATGTACTGTCCGGCTTGGAATGACTCCAGTGGTGCCTCGATCTGCAGGCTGTATAGCGCCTGTGACCAGTGCCGCTTACCAATGACTCGACCTTCGATCCAATCAACCATCGAAATCCACCTCTCACGCTGCTCTATGTTGCGATTCTATGTTGGGATTTGCCTTAGGTGGCCCCGGAAAGACCTTTTCAAACCTTGTACAGCCAATGTTCAGAAGCGGATCGTTATTCGCCCCAGCTAGCAGGTCACTAGAAAAAAGAGGATGAGGTCTAAAACCTTTCACTGACAGGTGTTTGCAAGGTGCGCACGAGGGTCTTGTGTTCAGGCGCCAGCATCCCATCTTGAGGTTGTCAAGACTTTGTACAACCACAAATGAGGCCAACCGATGCGCATACTGGCTTTAATGATGATCCTTGGAGGACTCAGCATGTCGACCAACGCCGCCGCGAACTGCGGCCCCGCCCTTGATTTCGAGCTCCGCCGCCTCGCTGGCGATGAGAGGGTCAAGCTCTGCGATGCCTACCAAGGCAAGGTGGTGCTAATGGTCAACACCGCGAGCAAGTGCGGTTTTACGGGTCAGTACGAGGGTCTCGAAGCGCTCTACGATCGGTACAAGGATCGCGGGCTGGTTGTGCTGGGCTTTCCCTCGAATGATTTCGGCAACCAAGAGCCGGGCAGCGAGGAGCAGATCCAGCAATTCTGTCGGCTCACCTACTCAGTCGAGTTCCCGATGTTCGAGAAGATCCACGTCAAGAAGGGCAAGGCAGACCCGCTTTTTCAATACCTTGCCTCACAAACGGGTGCTTACCCGAAATGGAACTTCTATAAGTATCTGATCGATCGAGAAGGCAAGGTTGTCGACTACTTCTCAAGCATCACCTCGCCAGAAAGCAAGAAATTTCTGAATGCGATCGAAAAATTGCTGTGATGTCAGGAGGCGAATCCCGTCTTCCCCTGCCAGAAGAGACGGTGGAATCTTGGTTTGCTCACTGCGGCCTGAGCCTTGAGAATGGAGGCTGAGAACGACGGCTCGGCCGTTGATGCAAGGAGACTGCTGTTGTGACCAAACGCCCGTCTTCCCCTGAAGACCTTGAGCATGAGGCCATGGAGGGCCCACCACCAATGCTGCCAGACGACTTCGGGGTCGAGCCCATCGGCTCGCCCACCGATGCGCTGTCCGAGATGGCGGAGGCGATGCCGGGGATGCGCATCCCGCCCCATAATCTGCAGGCTGAACAGTCGCTGCTTGGCGCTCTGATGCTCGAGAACAGCGTCTGGGAGCAGGTGGCGGACAAGGTGCGCGAGACGGATTTCTACCGCCAAGAACATCAGCTGATCTTCCGCGCCATCCATATCCTGGCCGAGCAAGATCAGCCATTCGATGTGATCACGCTGGCCGAGGCGCTCGACAAGCGCAAACTGCTCGACGACATGGGCGGGATGACCTACCTCGCTGAGATCGATCGCAACACGGGTTCGGCTGCGAATGCCGCACATTACGCACGCATCGTCCGCTTCAACTCGGTCTTGCGCCAGCTGATTCGCGCCGGCACCGGCATCGCTGACCTGGCCTTCGACACCAAGGGGCGCAGCGAGGCTGAGATCCTCGACGCCGCCGAGGCCAAGGTGTTTGAGATCGCCGAGCAGTTGACCCGCGGCGGTGGCTTCAAGTCGATCGAAGAGCTTCTCACCATCGCGGTCCACAAAATCGATGAGCTCTACCATCGCGGCGAGCCGATCACCGGCCTACCGACCGGCTTCATCGATTTCGATATGAAGACCTCTGGCCTGCAGCCCTCCGACCTGATCATCTGCGCGGGCAGGCCGTCGATGGGCAAGACGAGCTTTGCGATGAACATGGCTGAAAATGTCGCGATCAAGACGGGAAAGGGCGTCGCGGTGTTTAGTATGGAGATGCCCGGCGATGCCTTGGCGATGCGCATGATGTCCTCACTTGGGCAGATCGATCAGCATCGGGTGCGGACGGGTAAGCTGACCGAAGAGGACTGGCCGCGGCTCACCTCTGCGGTGACCATGCTCTCACAGGCGCCGATGTATATCGATGACACCCCGGCGTTGTCACCAACCGATCTTCGTGCGCGGGTGCGCCGGCTGCAGCGTGATCTCAAGCGCGAAGAGAAGGAGCTTGGGATGATCGTCATCGACTATCTGCAGCTGATGCAGGCGCCCAGTGAAGGCGAAAACCGTGCGACCGAGATCTCCGCCATCTCTCGTTCTCTCAAGGCGTTGGCAAAGGAACTTCATGTTCCAGTTGTCGCCTTGTCGCAGCTGAATCGGAGCCTCGAACAGCGTCCCAACAAACGCCCTCAGATGTCCGATCTGAGGGAATGCGTGACAGGCGAGACACGCGTTGTCCTCGCTGACGGATGCTGGGTGCCGATTGCAACCTTAGTGGGGACTGCTCCAGAGGTCGTTGCTGTTGATAGCAAACACCAGCTTGTCACGGCCAAGGCCGACAAGATTTGGAGCACTGGGCGTAAGCCGGTTTTCTCCATCAAGCTCAGCAGTGGCCGCCGGGTGCGTGCTACCGCACAGCATCGTTTTCTGACGGGTACCCGTTGGCAAACGGTTGATCAGCTCGGACTAGGCGATCGACTGGCCATCGCGCGTGAGCTTAGTGATCCGGTTTCTGTTGAGCATTGGCCAGAGGCTGAGATCATTTTATTTGCCCATCTACTCGGTGATGGCAGCTACCTCAGCGGGCAGCCGCTGCGCTATACCACTGCCTCGGAAGACAATAGCCAGATTGTGAGTGAGTGTGCCGCCCATTTTGGTGTCCAGGTCAACCGGCATCGCGGGCGGGGCGCTTGGCATCAGCTCGTTTTTAGTGGTAATGGAAATCGGTGGCCTCCCAGCGGGATCAACAAATGGCTGCGTGATCTCGGCGTCTTCGGCCAGCGCTCTCATGAGAAACGCGTCCCCAGCGGGATCTTCCGTCTACCACGAGCCCAAATCGCGCTTTTCTTGAAACATCTCTGGGCCACTGATGGCACGATCTCGGTTCGCAAACCGGGGCAACGCGGAAGCCACGGCGTCCATTTAAGCACCAACAGCCGAGGGCTTGCCGAAGACGTCGCTGCGCTGCTTCTGCGTCTCGGGATTGTGGCAAGGATTCAGGCGGTCAATGTCGCTCACTATCGGACCACCTACCTGGTCTGGATCAGGGGAGCGATGGCGCAGCGGCTCTTCCTCGATCGCGTTGGCGCATTCGGGCCGCGCCTCGGCGCAGCTGCCGAGCTACGCTCGCGGCTGCTTGGGATTGTTGAGAATCCAAATGTTGATACGCTTCCACGAGAGGTCTTTGAACGCGTTCAAGCATCCATGCAAGTTCATGGCGTGACGCATCGGCAGATGGCGAGTCTGCGAGGCACTTCATCTGGGGGATCAGCGCATTTTCGGTTCTCGCCATCGCGCAAGACGCTAATGAGCGATGCCGAATTGCTCGACGATAGCGAGCTTCTTGTGGAAGCCACGAGCGGTTTGTTTTGGGATACCGTGGTTGCGGTGGAGCCGGATGGAGAAGAAGAGGTCTACGATCTAACGGTTCCCGGTCCGGCTTCCTGGTTGGCAGAGGGCATCGTCAGTCATAACTCGGGTGCCATCGAGCAGGATGCAGACGTCATCGCCTTTATTTACCGCGATGAGGTCTACAACGAGGACAGCCCGGACAAAGGCGTCGCCGAAATCATTATCGCCAAACAGCGCAACGGGCCGATCGGTACCGTCAAGCTTGCGTTCCTCGGACAGTTCACCAAATTCGAGAACCTGGCCGAGGACCTTTACGGGGATCTGGGATATCAATGATCGTCGCCCCCGTCGCGCAGATCGATCTCGAGGCACTACGGCATAACCTTGCGGTATGCCGGGCCGCAGCGCCGAACAGCCGCGTTTGGGCCGTGATTAAGGCCGATGCCTATGGCCATGGCATGGGGCACTGTGCCGCTGCTCTGGAGTCGGCCGACGGCTTCGCGGTAGCGCGGGTGCAAGAGGCGCTTGGGCTGCGCGCAATTGGCATCAGCAAGCCGCTGCTGGTGATGGAAGGTGCTGCGAGTGAGGCAGAGCTGAGTGCAGCGCTGTCGATGCAGGTCGAGCTGACGGTTCACTCAAGCTGGCAGCTCGAGATGGTCCTGAGCCAGCTCCAGGCCAATCCGCAGCCAAGGCCGCAACGCCTTTGGCTCAAGCTTGATACCGGTATGGGACGGCTTGGTCTGCAACATGAAGAGGCCGTGGCGCTGATCAAACGCTTGCGCGCACCAGCTTCGGCATCCTGCACAACGCAACAAACCTCGGCGCTAGGTTTGACGCGGACGTCACCGCTGGAGCTTGCCGGCCTCATGACGCATCTGGCCAACGCCGATGATCCGTCGCATCCAATGACTTCGGCGCAGTGCGAGCAGGCGAGGTCGCTTGCCGAGCGGTTTGGCCTGCCGCTGTCGATCGGCAACTCGGCTGGCATCCTCGCGCATGCGGCTGCAAGGAGCGATTGGGTAAGACCGGGGATCATGCTCTACGGTGGCTCACCCTTGCTGAACCATTCAGCGGCAGCGCTCGATCTGCGTCCGGTGATGACCCTGTCGAGCCAGTTGATCGCCGTGCGCGAGTTCAACGCTGGCGCGCCGATCGGCTATGGCAGCACCTACCGCTGCCCGGAACCGATGCGCGTTGGCGTGGTGGCGATTGGTTACGGCGATGGCTACCCGCGCCATGCGCCGACCGGCACGCCCGTGCTGGTCGGTGGCCAGCGTGCCGCGTTGCTGGGGCGCGTCTCCATGGACATGATCAGCGTCGATCTTCGGCCGATACCGGATGCAGAGGTGGGCGATCGGGTGATCTTGTGGGGCCAAGGTCTGCCGGTCGAGGAGGTGGCGGAGCAGGTCGGCACCATCAACTATGAGCTGTTGTGCAGGCTCTCGCCGCGGGTCAGCGTGGTTCACGAGCGCTTAGAACAGCCTTTAACATCGGCACCAGAGGCGCCGCCGGTGCAGGTCAGGCAGCAGGGGCAAGAGCAAGAGCCGATCCAAGTCAGGCCGCAAGGGCCGGAGCAGGGGCCTTGAGTCCGACAGCCAAGAAGGGGCGTAGCGTCTACGTCTGCAACAGCTGCGGCGCCCAGTCACCGAAATGGAGCGGACGCTGCACTGACTGCGGTGCCTGGAACAGCATCGAGCAGCTCACTTTACCGCCCAAAGCCGCGAGCCGACCAGGTGGCGGCGGCTACGCTGGGGCCGCTGGACAGGCTGGGCGCGCTGACCTGAGCGTCATCCACCGACTCGCCGAGATCCCCCCTGAACAGGAGGTGCGCACTCCGAGCGGTATTGCCGAGCTTGATCGGGTGCTCGGCGGTGGGCTGGTGCAAGGCTCGGTGGTGCTGATCGGGGGTGATCCGGGCATCGGTAAATCGACCCTGCTGCTGCAAGCCTGCGCCGCCATCGACGCCAACCCGGCCTTCACCTCGACCAAAGGCTCGGTGCTCTACGTTACTGGCGAGGAATCGCCGCAGCAGGTGAGCCTACGAGCGCAACGGTTGGGACTCGAGCCAGGTGGACTCAATCTGCTCGCTGAGACCTGCATCGAACAGATCTTGGCCACCGCCGCGGCTGAGGCGCCACGCGTGCTGGTGATCGATTCCATCCAAACCCTGTTTACCGAGGCCCTGACCTCAGCGCCCGGCTCGGTCTCGCAGGTGCGCGAGACCGCCGCTCAGTTGGTGCGCTATGCCAAGCTCACCGACACCACAGTGTTCCTGGTCGGCCATGTCACCAAGGAGGGTGCCTTGGCCGGGCCGCGGGTGCTCGAGCACATGGTCGATACCGTGCTCTATTTCGAGGGCGAATCCGGTAGCGCCCATCGGTTGGTGCGGGCGGTCAAGAATCGCTTCGGCGCTGTCAATGAGCTTGGCGTCTTCGCGATGACCGACCGCGGACTGCGCCAAGTCTCGAACCCCTCGGCGATCTTCCTCTCGCGCCACACCGAGCCGTCGCCGGGCTCGGTGGTGCTGGTTACCCGAGAAGGTACACGTCCGATGCTGGTCGAGGTGCAGGCGTTGGTTGATCAAAGCCCGCTGGCCAATCCGCGCCGGCTTGCGGTAGGTTTAGAACAGAACCGGTTAGCGATGCTGTTGGCCGTGTTGCACCGTCATGGCGGTATCGCGATGTTCGACCAAGACGTCTTCACCAACGTCGTGGGCGGCGTGCGCGTGACCGAGACCGCAGCCGATCTGGCGGTGCTGTTCGCTGTGCTCTCAAGTTTTCGCGATCAGGCCTTACCCGTGGACCTGGTCGTCTTCGGTGAGGCGGGCTTGTCCGGCGAGATACGACCGGTGCCAAACGGCCCGGATCGGCTCCGCGAGGCCGCTAAGCACGGATTCAAGCGGGCCGTGGTGCCCAAGGCGAACCTGCCCAAAGGGGGCCTCGATGGACTCAAGATTCAGCCCGTATTGACCCTGCGCGATGCGATCGACGCCATCTGAGCAGATGAGCGCGCGAGCTGCGCTAGACGCTGGCAACTCGGCGCGATACTTGTCGCTTATCTCTGCGTGATGGCAAGGCTAATGCCGGACCTTCGCCGGGCATCTATCGGAACTCCATCGGAACTCAGTGTGCGACTGCTCGCGCCGCTTGCTCGCGAGTAAAAAACTGACCATCGCGGATGAAGCCAGAGACGATCTCAGGCTCGGCCGCGATGACATGGCCAGCGGCGTCTCGGCATTGCACCCAGGCCTCGGGCAGCCCGTCGAGAACGTGGACGGGGGCCGGCCGGCCATCAGCGAACCGTGACAGTTCGATCGCGCCAGTCGCCTGATTGAGGTAGCCAGGTCGCCAACCCAATGCGCGATTGGCCTCGCTGATGCCGCGCGTCTTCGCATACAACGCATTTTCATTGCGGAGCGCCAGCTCAGTCAGCGCCCCCTGCATCCGCCGTGAGTGTTCGCGACGGCTGCGCGGTGAGTCGAGAGCCTGAGTCTGGATCTGAAGCTGTGTGTGGTCAGTGTACATTGTCGTGCTCCTCTAGCTGTTACTAGACTTATCGGCAGCGCAGAGCCAATCCCGAATGCCGTCTTGGCGAAAGACGGCCAAGGCGGTCCAGCTCCGATCCGTTCTGTGATCTTCATCACAATCTCAGAGGCGCTGGTCGGAGTCGGTACTCGCGGCAATCAGATCTTGCAGGTTGATGCGGGCGACAGTGAGATCGGCGAGGTTTTGTAACTGCAGCTTTCTCATGACTCCGGCGCGATGAAACTCGGCCGTGCGCACGCTGATGCCAAGCGCGTCTGCGACCATACGGTTACTCTTGCCGGCCGTGATCTGCTCAAACACCTGTTGCTCGCGGGGCGTTAATGTTTGATAGCGTTCAAGCAGTTGCGGATCTGGCTCGCGTCCAGGCAGGGTTGGAGCCGGGTGCTCGTTGAGGGTGTTCTGCACCAGCTCTAGCACGGTCTGTGGGTTGAAGGGCTTGGTGATGAAGTCGACGGCACCGAGCTTCATGGCGCGCACCGCCATCGGGATGTCGCCGTAAGCGGTAATCATGATGGCTGGAATGTCGATGCCTGATTCGCGCAGCCGCTCAAGCAGGGTCATGCCACTGATTCCGGGCATGCGCACGTCCACGAGCAAACATCCCGAGCGCATCTGCAGCAGCGCGCCAGAGCTCAACAGCTCGGCGCCACTGCTAAAGGTCATCGTGCGGATAGAAACCGACTCGAAGAGCATGCAGAGTGCATCGCGGAGCGTTGGGTCGTCGTCGACGATGAAGACGACGGGTTCGGTGTTCATCGAGAACCCTCAAGGCCTGAAGTCTGAGCGCCTCATCTGGGCGCCTGAATACCCGATATGATACCGGGCTCAGTCCGTTCTTGTGACCCGCTTACAGAGGTGCTGCCCCCTAAGCTATGCGCGGGATTTGCCCGTGTTCCGCGCAGCAGCTCCATGATCCTGCTCGCAACCTCAACTTGCTCTTCGACCCCTTTGAGTGCCTCATGCAATGAAGGGATGTCGAGACCGGCCTGGGAGGCCAGGGCTCGTGCGGCCATGGCATAGCACCGGGCCGAGCTCAAGGGCTGAGCGAGATCGTGGAGGAGAGAGCCCGCGAGCGCGTCCGGCAGCTGGTTCCCGAGCGGTGTTGCCGGCGCCTCTGGGGTCCGCTCGCAGGCGGCCCGCAGCGGTTGGAGAGCCCATTGAGTTCGTTCTGGCGCCGTTTCCGCGGTCAAGGCTTCGCGCGCCGCCGCGGACGCCACGGCTTGCTCGAGCAGTTCGAAAGAGACCGGTTTCACCAGGTGGTGATCGAAGCCAACCTCAGCCGAGCGCCTCCGCGCACTGGCGTCACCGAGTCCGGTCATGGCAATCAGCCGAATGGCGTTCCAGTCTGCCCGGCTGCGGATGCGAACAGCCACTTCGTGGCCATCAAGACCCGGCATGCCGATATCCAAGATCAGGATCTCGGCGAGCTCCTCTTCAAGCGCGCTCAAAGCGGAATGACCATTATAGGCAACGCGGACCTGGGCGCCCTTGAGCTCAAGCGCCCGCGCTAAGCTTGATGC
Organism: Lamprobacter sp.; assembly: GCF_034860625.1. Taxonomy (NCBI): domain Bacteria; kingdom Pseudomonadati; phylum Pseudomonadota; class Gammaproteobacteria; order Chromatiales; family Chromatiaceae; genus Lamprobacter; species Lamprobacter sp. The sequence goes on along the minus strand of NZ_JAYESN010000065.1, from coordinate 10,380 downwards.
CGCATCGCGATTGTCATCGACCACGAGGATGCGACGCTTGCTGAAGATCGAGGCGCTCTCGGCCTGGGACTGCATGGGCAACGCAGTGCCACAGGTCTCATCAACAGCGAGGGGCAGGTAGACCTGGATCTTGGTGCCTTGCCCAGGTCCAGCGCTAAACGCCTCAACCCGACCTCCATGAAGCTGGACAAGCGTTCGCACCAAGGTCAATCCAATCCCAAGTCCGCCGTCATGTTCTGTTGGCGTGCCATGACCTTGAGCGAACATATCGAACACGCGCGGCAGGATCTCCGCCGGGATGCCGGAACCGGAATCCTCCACCGATACCTTGACCTCGTCGCGCGTTAGACGATGCGCGCTGATGCGAATGATCTGGCCGGCCTGGGTGTATTTGATCGCGTTGTTGAGCAGATTGCCGAAGATCTGAATCAGTCGGGTCGGATCGCCGTCGAGCCAGAGAGATTGACTCGGTGGCAGTTCGACTTGTAGTCGTTGGCCGGCGGTCTGCAGGATGGGATGCACCATTTCCACCGCGCTGTCGATCACGCTGGCCAGGTCGAGACGCTCCTTGACCAGATTGACCTTGCCATGGGTGATCCGCGAGACATCCATCAGGTCATCCACCAACCGCACCAAGTGGCCCAGATAACGCTCCATCATCTCGCGAGCCTCGGCGTCGGCGCGGGTTCCCGCATTCTGAAGCCGGAGGATCTCGAGCGCATTGCAAATCGGCACCAATGGGTTGCGTAGCTCATGCGCCAAGGTGGCGAGGAAGGCGTCTTTGCGCCGATCGCTCTCGCGCAGCTCCTGTGCGAGCTGCGCCGCCTGCTCGCGGGCGACCAAGGCCTGCGACAAGAGTTCTAGCGCCTCGGCGCGCGAGGCCTTGAGTGCTTCCTGATGCTGGCGCAGTTGGTTCAGTATGGCCCGGTCGGCTTCGAGTCGGGTCAGGTCGGTCCCGACCAGGCAGATCATCGCCTCTCCGGGGCGCGGTAGACGGCTGGCCCAGAGATGCATTGGCACTTCCGCGCCGCTGACGCTGCGAAACACGATGCGGTCATCGGCAGTGCCATCTTGGGATGCGTTGAGCAGCCGTCGCAATCCTGCAACCTCAGTCGGGGCGACGAGCTCTTCGATCGGATGGCCCAGCAGGCCACTGCGTCCGCGCTCGAGGAGCGCAGCAGCGCGGTCGTTGACGTAGAGTAGGAGTCCATCCGCGGAGACGGCGAGCCCGGCCTCGTTCATGGTCTCGACCATGAGCCGATGCAGGTTCTCCGTCTCGGTGAGTGAGAAGACCCGATCACCTTTGCTGCCGCTGACGATGACGGCGTCGACCTCACCCTCGCGAATCGCGCGCAAGGCGTCTTCGGCTTCCTCAAGGCGAGCGCGCAGCTCGAGGTTCTCGGCGATGAGGTCATCGGTCGAGTGCTCTGCCGGTGTTTCCAAGAGGCTTCTGAGGTCGACGTGCGGCGGTTTTGACCCTGGCGGCAGCATGAGTATCGGTCAGCCCCGCGGATCGGGTGCCTCTGTCCTGGCGCGCAGGTCGAGCCCGACCAATACCCGGTGCTCGTCTGCCATGTCACCGATCAGACGGCGCAATGGCAGCGGCAGGCGTTTGATTAGGGTCGGTGCCGCTAGGATCTGGTCGTGTTTGGCAAGGGATGGGCGTTCGTAGATGTCGACGATCTCAAGTGCATACTGGCCAGTTAGATGCTTCTCGCAGACATCCTTGACGGATTGGATGGCCATGACGGAGCGGGGGGTCAAGCTGGCGACATAGAGTGTCAAGACATAGTCTGAGTCAGTGGGTCTGTCGGCGGGTCTGTCAGTAGGCCTGAGCGACAGGCAGGGGTCACCAGCCTCCTGGAGGGCCACCTCTGCAATGCGATCCTTGTCAGCGGCATCATTGGGCGCGGGCGGTCGGGTGGCGTTCATGGCGATCCCCTGCTGCATCGTTGCGGGTCATGGGCGCGGGCGCAGGTCAAGACCGACCAGCACACGCTCTGTATTGGAGAGATCACCGATGATCTTGCGCACGGGCTCCGGGAGCTTGCGGACAAGGGTCGGCACGGCCACGATCTGATCGCCCCGCGCAAGCGTGGGGTTGTCAAGAAGATCAATGACTTCGATATCGTATCGCCCCGCGATATGGGTGTCGCAGAGGCGCTTGAGGTTCTCTAGGGCGCGTAATGAGCGTGGATTCTGACCGGCCACATAAAGCCGTAGACTCCAACCGTCTCCTGGTGACTGCGTTGGATCACCGGGAGACTGCGTCGGCATCTGGAGCTCGGTCATCGATCGATCTCCGCAAAGGAAATGGAGGTCTCGAACAGTTGGATACCCCTGTCATTGAGGCGAAGCTCATTGACCTCATGCGAGTGCGCCATGCCACGGCTCTTGAGCACAGAGAGCAAGCGATGACGCCGCTTACCCGCGGGGGCCATGCGCAGCAGGAGCCAGGTGTCGATCAATGACCTCATTTGTCAAGGCCGCAAAGAGGGCATCAAGACCATCCAGCGCGACACGCTTCGCGCCGACCTCAGCAATGGCGCTGCTGAGTCGCACGAAGATCCCCTCCAGATCATCGTCGACGGTCTCCTCGATCTCTTGGCGCTCAAGCTGCACGCTATCCAGGGCGACGCGTTGTTGCTCGACCAAGCGATCAAGGGCAAACCCGCGTGAGTCGACATTCGCACCCAGCTCGGGCTCAGTTTCCCCAAACGCCATGAAGACCCCAGGCTCATCGAAATCGCACGCCCGCGCACGACGAACTCCATCGCCAGCAGCGTCTTACCACAGTTAGCAACGCTCGCGACCAGTGTGGGCCGGCCCTGGGGTAAGCCAGCCCCGGTGATCTGGTCGAGACCGCGGATGCCGGTCGGACACTTGGAGACACCAGGGGAAGCGCGCGTATTGGTGGGTTGGGTCATGGATGCGTGGGGAAGGTACGGCGTGGGGAAGGTACGGAAGCTGGGCTTGGCGATGACTCACATGAGCGGACTCTATAAAGCAGATCGCGACCGGGAGCAATTGCAGCCGCCAATGGGCGCCGGCGTCTAGACACTAAGTGATTAATTTTAATTGGTTTAATCCTGTCTCTGAGCCTGTAGAAAGCGAACCAAGTAAAAATACCTGTCAGTTTATCTTGACATATCCGCATGTCTAGCTAAACTGACGCATGTCGGGTCGGGAATCAGGTAGAGCCACGTCGGCCAGGCTACTTTCTGACGGCTGGCCCGACCATGCTCTTAGGTCGCGGCATCTGAAGCCGCGGTGATCCGCCGCCCAACGGGCGGCACAACGCAAAGACCCTTTTGGAGGGCGAATCGATGGCAGACATGAAGAGCCTTTCCGGCCTCAGCCCGGAGCAAGCGAAGGAATTTCACGAGCAGTTCAAGGTCACCTATACGGCTTTCGTCGGCATTGCCGCTGTTGCCCATATCCTGGTTCTAGCCTGGAAACCTTGGTTCTAACAGAGCGAGACCTGAGTCATGTTTGAAAATGTTCTCAATTACAAGCCGAAAGAGCGCGATTATCTCGTCTGGACAATCGTGCATCCGGCGGTTTGGTTGATACCAATTCTGATTGTTGTCTTGTTGATCGCCTTAGCTGTCCACTCGGTCGTGCTAGATGAAGGCAGCAAATACAACTTCTTAGCGGAAGCCGATGAGGCTCCAGCCGCAGTTGCCGAGGTGGCTCCTGCTGCACCAGCAGCCCCCGCCGCAGCACCAGAAGCAGCACCAGAAGCAGCACCAGAAGCAGCACCAGCGGCTGAATAAGGGTACGAGGTCCAATGTACTGTGCCGAAGCGGCCCAGTGCTATCTGCCGTCGAATCTTCGTACGGCGTTACTTGGCAATTCGAGAGAGGTCAATCCGATGATGGGTCTACCCCCTGATCAAGCGAAAGAGTTCCACGAACAGTTCAAGATTACCTACACGGCGTTCGTCAGCATCGCGGCAGTTGCTCACCTGCTGGTGTTGGCTTGGAAGCCTTGGTTCTGAAACTGGTTCTGAACCACCTTGGCACCCTGATCGCACTAGTCTAACTAGTCGAACTTGACTTCATTCAACATAGAGGATTCATCAATGGCTGATCAACAAATTCCACGTCCACGTAACCCTGAAGACGATTGGAAGATCTGGACTGTCTGCCATCCTGGGATTTGGCTGATGCCGATCCTGTTCGTGGTTCTGCTGATCGCTTTGGCCGTGCATTCGGTCGTTCTAGACAGCGCGAAGTACAACTTCCTCGCCGGCTGAATCTCCCGATCTCAGGCGTCGTTGGTGTTCAGCTAGCACGTCTGTCGATTGCGTACAGCGTCGTTCCGCTGGCCCTAGTAGGCCGCGGAGCGGCGCAGTCATACACTCCCGCCCGCCACCATCTCCAGCGCTGCTGTGCAGATCCTATTGCCTATAGACGGCAGGGATGCGCTTGAAAATAGTTGTATGTGAGAAGCGTTCGTATTATCGTAGAGGCTATCGTCGCTTCTTTTTGCGGTTGCCGCTATGTTCGACATCCTCACAACCTCTCCGGGTCAGACGCACTTATCGCTGTCATCGACCGGCTCGGCGCTGAGCACCCAGCTCGTTCAAACATTGCAACAGCAGACCCTGAGTCCCGCCGTATCAGCCAGGGCTCGGCGGATGCGGGTGCACCATCGTGTTGCCAGTCGCCTGCGGGTCTCTCTGCCTCTGCTTCGAGGCAATCCAGACCTGACGCAGGCCTTTGTCAATGCCTTGGATGCCGATCCCTGTATTCATTCGGTGCGCGCAAATCCTGCCTGCGGCAGCATTGTCATTCAGCATCGGCTCGATATCTTGTCTGAGGACCGGTTGCTGGTGTTTCTATCCGCGGTGCTCGAGCCATTACTTGGAGAGCGGGGCAATCAAGGACGCACTCAGGTGCCTGCTCAGATGCCTGCTCAGATGCCGTCCGCTCCACGATTCACTCGGTGGGCGGTCAGGCAGCGTCCACACGCGAAGCCACAACAAGCTGAGCGGAGCTGCAGAGGCACTGCGCTGAACCGTCAGCTACTGACCTGGCCACTCGCCGATTTAAGCCTTGGCCTTAGGCGCGAGCCCAGCGGGGCTGCACCCTTGCCAAACAGAGGCCTTCCGAAACCCAAGCCGACAACCTTTGCTCCTACTGATCGATGCTGGCTGTGCAATCTAAATCAGCACCTAATGCAGACGTATGTGAGATTTTCCTTGAAGTGTTGGTGGCAGGATCGACGTCGCGCACTCGCGCAGCGATTTGCCGCCCTGATGCAGCGCCCGTCTTGTTTCGGTCTTCAAAGCAGATGCTGAGGGCTCAGCCTAGTGCAACGCTGCCGAAGTCCCGATACATGCTGACCACTCACACCATTGTCGATATTCGAGCTTGGGCACTTGCTGGTGGTATCGAATCTTTGGCAGCTTTGCACTAGGGGGTTGTTCCGCTGATCAGTTGATTCAATCGAGCAGCCAAGTCTCGCAACAGATTAGCTTGACCATTGAGCTGCTCTGAGGCAGCAGCGGCTTCCTCAGCATTGGAGGCTGTCTGTTGCGTCACCTCGCTGACCTGTTGCAGAGCAAGGGTAATTTGCTCAATCCCTTCATTTTGTTCGGCGGTGCTAGCGTCCATCTTCTGCATTGCCGCATACACCCGGTCAACATCAGAATGTATCTCGCTGAGCGCGTTATCGACGTGACTTGCTCTCTGCGTTACCTCACCTAAAAGCGAGACGACCGACGCATTGGTTGCCACCCCTCTCTCGCTCGACCTGACCGAGGCATCAATCAACGATGCTGTTTCCTTCGCCGCCGCGGCGGCTTGCTCTGCGAGGTTCCGAACCTCTTCTGCGACAACCGCAAAGCCGGAGCCCGCATCTCCAGCACGAGCGGCTTCGACCGAGGCGTTCAGGGCAAGCAAGTTGGTCTGAAACGCGATGGCATCGATCGTGCCAATGATCTTATAGATCGAGGCGCTCGCGTGTTGGATCTCTGCGATGGCCTGGTTCAGTTCAGCGACCGAGGTGCTGACCTGGCTGACCGCCGCAGATAAATCATGCATGGAGTCGACGCCGTTTTTAGCCGCATCCTTGGCCTCGCGGGCATTTTCGCTCGTTTGTCGCGACAGTTCGATATTCTGGCTCAATAGTTCTCTCATGCTCTGCATGCTTGCGGTCGATTCCTCCAACGAGGCCGCCTGCTCATTCGCACCTTGTGCCAGCGATTGGCTTGACGCCGATACCTGTTCTGAGGCCTTTTCCGTTTCCAGACTGCCAGCCCATAGCGCTTTTGTAATCCTGTCCAGTGGTCGAGTGATGCTGCGTGTCAGCAGGAAGAAGAGGGCTCCGGCAACCGCGGCCATGACTAAGGTGAGCAAGAATACCCAGTTTGTGACGGCATTGATCGCCTGTTCGACACCCTCTGCTGCTGCGTAGAATTCATCGTCATAGGCGCCGGCCGCGATTAACCAGTCCCAATCGGCAAAGTAACCGTAAACAACGGTTTTTTGTCTCGGCTTCCGATCTCCAGGGTTTCTCCACTCATAGACGATGGACGCCGTCTCATTTGGTTTTAGCTGCCGAGTTGTATCCAGCATCTCTTTGATAAAAAAACGTCCTGAAGCATCCTGGCTGTCGAGCACATTTTCACCATCGCGCATGCGATTATCAGAAAGCACATAGACGCCTGCGTCCTTGCCCTTCGTATTCAGTACATAGATATAGCCGCTCTCGCCAATTTGGCGTGTCGCCAACTGATCCAAGAGCTCCTTGGTTGCAGCCTCTTCTGGTGCGCCGACATAGAGAATTCCGGTGACCCGGCCCAATTCGTCCAACAATGGCTTATAGGCTGTCACATACCAGCGATCGACGACATAGGCCCGCCCGACGTAAGTCTTCCCGGCAAGCACTTCGGTGAGCACGGGATTAGGATTGCCGTCTGGATTAACCGCAGGGATAAAGGTTGCCACCGCCCGCTGACCATTCTTTTCGACATTCGTCGCGATCCGCAGCATATCGCCGGCTGCGTTCATTCGTTGGAACAGTGTCAGGGTATCGCCAGTAAGCGCCCCAATCGCATCAACGAGCGGAACCTCTTGCTCGAATGAATCCTCTTGAAAGATAGGTAAATCATCGCCGAGAAAAGCGACGGGAAGCAAAAGCCTTTGCTCATCTCCTGTGTATTGATTACTGACCGTCCACTCAACGGTATCGGTCTCGGAAAAATGGATGCCACCAAGTTGATCTAACTTATCTGAAGCCAGCGCTAGCAACTTATGGATGTTCTCCTGCAGCAAAAGCTGTGTGATCTCGACTGTCTGCCGAATCCCTTGTACCTCCTGTTCCATCTGATCAAAGCCCTCCTTAACCACAGACTGCTTGGCCAAGTTAGAAATCGTGTTAGATTGTATGTAGAGAAAGATGGCAACCATCGCAAGGGGTATTACAGCAACTCCTAATCCGGCCGTCAGCAGTTTAATCTTTAGGCTTAAAGAAGGCATATTATCAGGCTCGACTTTATAGATTGGTGATAACAGCTTGCTTTTAGGCTGACACCTTTTCGATGGACATCAGCGAAGACGATTGTAGAGTCTCCAAGTGCTCAGCGCAGAATAGCGCGTATCTCCACGCCTGTGCCGAGGTTATTTGCTGTAGACGAGCATTACCCCCATGCCAGCCACCATCAAGCCGATCAGGTCCGTCGTCATCAAAGTATCGCCGAACGCCGCCCAGGCCATCAGCATGGTAACCGGCGGGCTGAGATAGAACAGGCTCGCGACCCGGGTGGCTTCCTGGCGTGTCAGCAAACGCCACATCGTCCAATAGGCACCAAAGGACACCGGCAGAATCAGCCATGCGAGTGTTGCGATGAACGGTGGCGTCCAGTCCGTCGCAAAGCCCTCTAGCCACCAGGCGGGTCCCAGCAATGCCAGCGCCGTAGCCAGACCTTGGTAGAACAGGTTCATGTCCAGGGGTAGATCGGCGCTAGTGCCGGCCTTTGCCCAACCGCGCTGGAGCAGGCTCGCGATGGTCATTCCCGCCATTGAGAGAAACGGTAGCAGATAGGCGATCTTCGGCACCGGTGAGTCCAGTGACAGCCGGGCGCCGATCGCGATGGCAACGCCAACGAAGCCATGCAGCAGCCCAATCCATTGGCGCGGCTCGGTCCGTTCACCCAGCAGGTGCCCTGATAACGCGCCAGTGACCAGCGGCTGTAACGCGGTCGCCAGGGCAACGATACCGGCTGGTACGCCTTGTTTCAGGGCTAGCATCACGCAGCTGAGCCAAACGCCGTGTGCCAGTACGCCAACGATTGCCGCATGTCCCACAGCTTGAGCGCCTGGCCATCTGAGTTGCCTGCGCAAGACCAGCCAGAGGCCAAGTAACAGTGTCAGGCTTGCGTAGCGCCAAAGCATCAACGTCCAGGGACCGGCGTAAGGCAAGCCGTACTCAGCGCCGATGAAGCCAGAATTCCAAAGCAGCACGAACAGGAGCTCAAGGCCGAACAAACGAGCGAGGAGGCGTCGCATCATGACTCCTGTGATCAGTGTGAACTATTGCCGGATGGAGTTGGCCCCGCCTTGGGTCATGGTGATTCAGGATGCAGTGATTCAGTACTTAGCGTGGTGAACGGATCGGTGAACGCCGAGCCCAGGCAGGCGAGTGACAAATCTGTCACCAGCCTTAAGGAGCTGTCTATTTGGGCTCTTTCAATTTGGCTCGAGTGGTTCAGCCGATTGTTCGGGTCTAATCAGCCGCGGCTATGGACACGGGCGGCTGAACAGTGGTGACGACGACCTGTCGTCCTAGGAGAATTAGGCGGGGAATTAGGAGGAAGACGCCATCCGACAGCGCTCCGGCGCGTCGATGGAAGTGGCGTTTGGAAACATGCTCAGCCAGGGGATGCGAAGGCCATAGCCATTGACGTCGACGGCTTCCTTGGGGCATTCCTGGCTCACACGACGGGCGATGGATTGCAGTCGAGCGGAATCAAACTTAAAATAGGGGGGCATAAAGCCAGCGTCTTCGTTGACGAAGATCAACGTATCCGAGGTGCCTGCCTTTACTGTTTCGATTCGATATTGAACCTCGCGTCCGTCGCCTGTTGCGCCAGTAATCTGCACCTCCCAGGATTTCGGACCCCAGCGGAGATAAAGAAAACCGAGCACTAACACGACGACGACAACAAGGCCGATTTTCAGGTTCTTTTTCATCACATTCTGCTCCTTGTTCAGTTAACGAGGTTCAGTTAACGAGGTTCAGTTAACGAGGTTCAGTTAACGAGGTTCAGTTAATGGGTGGTTCTGCCCGCGAGCGGACGTCTCAAGGTCTGAGCAACGACCACAGAGGATTTTGTGAGCCGTTCACGACAGCGCTGCCGTGACGGCTGCAGCCATATTCCGCGCGGAATACAGCCAATGAGTCCGGTGTCTGGTGCGGCTAGGTCCACTGGTGATTGTCGACCTGACGCTCTGCCTCTTCCTTGGTGATGCCGTAACGTTCCTGGATCTTGCCAACCAACTTATCCTTTTGGCCTTCGACGGCGAGTAGATCATCGTCGGTCAGCTTTGCCCAGCGGGTCTTCGCCTGACCTTGCAGTTGATTCCATTTGCCTTTAATTTCGTCCCAGTTCATGAGATTCACCTTTTTGGTCATGGTGTTATTGATAGGCTCAGCGCGCTCGGCAGAGAAGAGGGGTTCTCTCGTCTCACCAAGACAGGCTCGCCTCAATGCACTTGCAGCATATCCTGTGCCAGTTGCAGAGCGATCAGAGGACTGAGGGGCTGAATCTCGGCTAGATTCTTCATCTGTTGCGATAGGCCCAAGCCATGACCTCTATTGAAGGGGTGAGGCTGCTGGGATACGGATTCTCGACGTTCGCTGCTCGCCATGGAAAGCGAAGCGAAGGCGCGTAGTCCCCGGTAGGCGTGGGCGCGTGCGTACTGCCGCAGTGGCGAAGGGGCGTAGACCCGAAGCCGCGTAGGCAGGATGCAAAGCGCATCCCACACGCCGTCAAGCCATTCGCCGTAGGGCCGGTGCGCAGCCCGAACGCGCCCAGCGGGCGCTGTTCGTGGCGCAGCAGCGGCCCGGAGCGGGGCGAACCGGGGCCCAATGGCTGTCGACGAGCGCAGTCATTTTGGCGACTTGGAGTCCCAAAATGTATCGCGAGCACGGCGACACTCTTGGGAGCGGGCGGTCTCGGGATGAGATCTGACGTCTGCTGCAGAGGTTGGCGCTTGTGATGAACCTAATTCTCAGGGGGGCAGGTTGCTGAAATCCCCCAGCGCTGGTTTAAATGCCCCAAATCAAAGCTGCCTAATGTACTTTCCCTAATGCACTTCGCGGTGCTGCCGCTGATGGCACTGCTCTCAGCGGGATGGCGGGATGGCGGAA